>DASYJJ010000261.1:0-17773 GCA_035996605.1 Rhodanobacteraceae bacterium | reverse complement strand
TGGGATTGCGGCGTGTTCAGTCCCGACGAGGAAAACGGCGTGTGGTTCCACGATCGCGAGGAAGCGCAGCGCCAGATTCGCGCCGGCATGGAGAAAGGCAAGCTCAGCATTCAGCTGCGCGGTGAAAAACTCAAAGGCTCGTTCGCGCTGGTGCGCACCAAGGATGCGAAGACCTGGCTGCTGATCAAACATCGCGACCGCTTCGTCAGCGATGTGGACATCACCGGGCAGGACCGTTCGGTCCTTTCCGGCGCGGCCGTCGCGGATCTCAAGATCGTTCGCGCACATCAGATTCCCGCCGCGCAGCTCGTGCCTTCGGGCGATGTCGTGGCGATGCCGAAGTCCGTCGAACCGATGCTCGCCGAGATCGGCGACGCTCCGTTCAACGATGCGACCTGGATGTGGGAACCGAAGCTCGACGGCTATCGTGTCATCGCATTCGTCGATGAGGGCCGCGTGCGACTGAGCTCCCGGCGCGGCGTCGAGCTGGCGAGTGCGTTTCCAGAGCTTGTCGCCGAGCTCGCCAAGCAGGATGCGAACAGCATGATCCTCGACGGCGAGCTCGTCGCCTTCGATGCCGACGGCAAACCCTCGTTCAACGCGATGCAGAATCGCGTTCAGCTCAAGACCGAGCGCGAGATCACCGCGGCCGACCGCAAATCGCCGGTCGTACTTTATTGTTTTGATCTTCTCTACTTCGCCGGCATCGATCTGCGACGCGCAACGTATGGCGACCGGCGTCGCTATCTTTCACAATGCCTCCTGCCCTCGCCTCTCGTGCAGCTCGTGCACGCACAGGACGACGGAATCGCATTGCAGGCAGCAGCGCTCGCCAGCGGACTCGAAGGCGTGATCGGCAAGCGCAAGGACAGCCGCTACGAAACCGGCCGACGCTCCGGTGCGTGGCTCAAGATCAAGCCGACGCAGAGCGCGGACTTCGTCATCGGCGGCTACACGAAAGGCAAAGGTTCGCGCGCGGCGCTTGGCTCGTTGCTGGTCGGATGCTGGGATCGCGGCAAGCTGCATTACGCCTCGCACGTTGGCTCGGGTTTCAACGCGCGCTCGCTGGCCGAGGTCAAGACGCGGCTGGAGCCGCTGAAAATCGCGAAGTGCCCATTCGTGCAAGAGCCCGAAGTGAACGCCCCAGTCACATGGGTGGAACCCAAGGTCGTCGCCGAGCTCGAATTTCATCAGTGGACCGAAGACGGTTCGCTGCGCGCGCCGGTTTTCCTGCGCTTGCGCGATAACATCGATCCGAAACGCGTGCGGCGCGTCGAAGCGGCTTCGGCGCGTTCCGCCGATTCGCCGACGTCCCACAATCCGATCGACGCGATCGTCGAACAGCTGGAAAGCAAGAAGCCCGCGTTCACGCTGACGATCGGCGCGCACACGATCCGGCTGACTCATCTCGATCGCGTTTACTGGCCGGCGGACCCTTCCTTGCAGCAGCCGCCGTTGACCAAGCGCGACCTTCTGCGCTATCTCGCGCAGGTTTCGCCGTACATGCTGCCGCATCTCGCCGATCGGCCGCTGACGATGATCCGCATGCCCGACGGCATCGACAAGCAGCGCTTTTTCCAGAAACACTGGGATCAGAAGAAACCCGATTTCGTCGATACGATCACCGTGTTTTCCGAGCATCGCGACGAGAGCCACGACTATCTCGTCTGCAACAACGTACCTACGCTGCTGTGGCTCGCGCAATCCGGAACGCTCGAGTTCCACGTTTGGCATTCGCGTGCGCATGTCGGGCCCGATGCGATTTCGAAAAGCACCGACTATGCGACTTCGGCCGAGTCGCTCGAAGACTCCGTGCTCAACTATCCCGACTACGTCGTGTTCGACATCGATCCGTACATCTACTCGGGCAAGGAAAAGGCCGGCGACGAGCCCGAGCTCAACACGGTCGCGTTCGAGAAGGGCAAGGAAGTCGCGTTCTGGTTGCGCGAGCTTTTGCACGGCATGAAGCTCGATCCGATCGTGAAGACGTCGGGCAAGACGGGCCTACATGTCTTCGTCCCGATCAAGCGCACGATCGACTTCGATGCCGCCCGGCACATGTCCGAGCTGGTCGGCCGGCACTTGATGCGCCAGCACGTAAAGGACATCACGATGGAGTGGAGCGTGCCGAAGCGAACCGGCAAGATATTCATCGATCACAATATGAACGTGCGGGGAAAAACCTTGAACGTCGCCTATTCTCCAAGAGGCGCCGCCGGCGGGCCGGTGTCGATGCCGCTGACTTGGGAAGAGCTCGCCAAGGCCCATCCGCTCGATTTCCGACTCACGAACGCGATCCAGCGCCTCGCCAGGACCGGAGACCGCTGGAAGGACGCCCTGACCCGCAAGCAGGACCTCGAAAGTGCCCTGGAGGGCACCAAGTCGTGATGGGGTCTTGAGAAAGATCAAGCATTTGCGTCATCATCCTCACGCGGTGCCTTCCATGGACCGCACCCGCAGGATGTGTCACGTTGCCGGCTGACGGCGTTGGAGACAGGCGATGGCTGCGCGCTCGATCGGGAGTTTGACGATTTCGTTCGGACTGGTTGCGATCCCGGTGAAGCTTTATTCGGCCACCGAGGCCAGTCGCGGAATCTCGTTCAACTTGCTGCACAAGACCTGCGGCTCGCGTCTGCGCCAGCAGTATTTCTGCATCAAGGAAGAGGTGCCAGTTTCGCGCGACGAGATGGTCAAGGGCTACGAATTCGCCAAAGACCAGTACGTGATGTTCACGCCCGAAGAATTGAAGGCGATGGAAGAAGCCGGCACGCAGACCGCCGACATCACCGAGTTCGTGCCGATCCAGGCCGTCGATCCGGTCTACTTCGACAAAGCCTACTACCTCTCGCCCGACAAGGGCGGCGCCAAACCCTATGCGCTGTTCACCAAGGCGCTGCGCGAATCCAAACGCTGCGCGCTCGGCCGCTGGGCCGCGCGTGGCAAGCAGTACATCGTGATGATTCGTCCGGTCGACGATGGCCTCGTCATGCAGCAGCTGATGTATGCAGGCGAAGTGCGGCCGATCAGCGAGATCGACATTCCGAAGATGGATGTCCGCGACGCCGAGCTCAAGCTCGCCAAGCAGCTCATCGATCAGCAGACCAGCGCCAAGTTCGATCCGAGCCAGTACACCGACGACGTCACCGCGCGCATCGAAGCGGCCGTGCAGCAGAAAGTCGAAGGCCATGAGATCACGATGGCCGAAGAACCCGAAACCGGCGGCGCGCAGATCATCGACCTCATGGACGCGCTCCGCGCGAGTCTTGAGCGCAAGGGCGTGAAACCGGCGGCCAAAACCGCCGGAGCAGAGAAAGGACGCAAGCCACCCAAGCGTGCGCAACAGGACGAACCCGCGCCGGCACCGCGCCGGAGCGCCAAGAAATAGCGCGGAGTCATGCAGCACTACGGTGCGCGCGATGTCGAAAAGCTGCTGGGCCTGCCGCGCAGCACGATACGCTCACTGATCGCCGCGGGTTTCGTCACACCCGCGCGCGGACCGCGCAATGCGTGGCTGTTTTCGTTTCGCGATCTGATCGTGCTGCGCACGGCGCAGGCGCTCGCGGCTGCGAACGTGCCGCATCGTCGCATCACGAAGTCCCTCAAGGAACTGCGCAAGCACCTGCCGGATGAAATGCCGCTGTCGGGCCTGCGCGTCGCTGCGGTTGCCGATCATGTCGTCGTCAAGGAAGGCGCGCATCAATGGCAGGTGGAATCAGGACAGTATCTTCTCGCGTTCGAAGGTGATCCTGCCGCGGGTTCGCTCAGCGTCATGGAGCCGCCGCGAGCGCGAAAGCCGGCCGCGCCGAGCGAAGAGCCGCCTATCGAAAGCACCGACGCGCTCGAACAGAGCGACAAGGATGCTGCGATCGCCGCGTATCGGCGCGCGATCGCCGCCGAACCCGATCGTCTCGACGCCCGGATCAATCTCGGCCGATTGCTGCACGAAGGCGGACGCCCTGCCGAAGCCGAGCGCGTCTACCGCGACGCGATCAACGCGTGCGGAAACGATGCGCTGCTGCTGTACAACTTCGGCGTGCTGCTCGACGATATGCAGCGCAAGATCGAAGCGATGGTTGTCTACGAGCTCGCGCTGCGTGACGATCCGCGCATGGCCGATTGTCATTACAACCTGGCGCTGCTTTACGAGGAGCTGCAAAAACCCAAGGACGCGATCCGCCACATGTCGCAATACCGGCGGCTGACCGGCACGAAACCGGCCTAGCGACGGGCTGGCTCGCACTAGCCGCTGCGTTCGGTCTACGATCCCGCCATCGGCGCAACGTTCGCAAACGCGAACGGCGCACATCGCACGTTCCGCGCGTTGAGACCGTACCGATAGAACGTTCCAACTGGAGAGCTCATGCAACGCGAGGCCATCCCTTCCTCGAAGCCAGCCGATTCTGCCGCGCCGGTCGTTTCGGTGCGTGGACTCAGCAAGACCTACGCGAGCGGTTTCCACGCGCTCAAGCACATCGATCTCGATATCCACCGCGGCGAGATCTTCGCACTGCTCGGGCCGAACGGCGCGGGCAAGACCACGCTGATCAGCATCATCTGCGGCATCGTCACGCCAAGCGAAGGCACCGTCACGGCGGATGGCCACGACATCGTCCGCGACTATCGCGCAGCGCGCGCGAAGATCGGCCTCGTTCCGCAGGAATTGTCCACCGATGCGTTCGAGTCGGTCTGGGCGACCATGAATTTCAGTCGCGGCCTGTTCGGCAAGAAGCCCGATCACGCGCATCTGGAAAAAGTCCTGCGCGCATTGTCGTTATGGGACAAGAAAGATTCGAAGATCATGGCACTGTCCGGCGGCATGAAGCGACGCGTGCTGATCGCGAAGGCGCTCTCGCATGAGCCGGACATCTTGTTCCTCGACGAGCCGACCGCCGGCGTCGACGTCGAGCTCCGCCACGACATGTGGCAGATGGTCCGCGATCTTCGCGCGAATGGCGTCACGATCATTCTGACCACGCACTACATCGAGGAAGCCGAAGAGATGGCCGACCGCATCGGCGTGATCAGCAAGGGCGAGCTGATCGTCGTCGAAGACAAGGCCGTGCTCATGCAAAAGCTGGGCAAGAAGCAGCTGACGCTGCAGCTGCAGCATCCATTGCAGAAGTTGCCGGATGCGCTCGCCGATCTGCCACTCGAGCTTTCTACCGACGGCTCGACGCTGATCTATACCTTTGACACGCAGAAGAGCGAGACCGGAATCGCCGCGTTGCTGCGGCGGCTCGCCGAGCACGGCATCGATTTCAAGGATCTCCATTCCAGCGAAAGCTCGCTCGAGGACATATTCGTCAGCCTGGTCCGATCGAACGCATGAGGACGATACCGTGAGCGCAACCACCCTCAACGTGCACGCGATCCGCGCGATCTATCGGTTCGAGATGGCGCGGACGTTCCGCACGATCACCCAGAGCATCGCCTCGCCGGTGATCTCGACGTCGCTCTACTTCGTCGTATTCGGCGCCGCGATCGGCTCGCGCATGGGCGAGGTCGGCGGAGTCAGCTACGGTGCCTTCATCATTCCCGGGCTCATCATGTTGTCGCTTCTGAACGAGAGCATCTCGAACGCATCGTTCGGCATCTACATGCCGAAATGGGCCGGAACGATCTTCGAGCTCTTGTCGGCGCCTGTTTCCTACGTCGAGGCCGTGATCGGCTATGTGGGCGCGGCCGCGACGAAGTCGGTGATGCTCGGCATCCTGATCCTCGTGACCGCACGCGTGTTCGTTCCGTATCACATCCTGCATCCGTTCTGGATGGCCGGCTTCCTGGTGCTCACCTCGATCACGTTCAGCATGTTCGGTTTCATCATCGGGCTCTGGGCCGACGACTTTCAGAAGTTGCAGGTGATTCCGCTGATGGTGATGACGCCGCTGACGTTTCTCGGCGGTGCGTTCTACTCCATCAGCATGCTGCCGCCGGTGTGGCAGACCATCACGCTGTTCAATCCGGTCGTGTACCTGATCAGTGGCTTCCGCTGGAGTTTTTACGGAGTTGCCGACGTCGACATCGTGATCAGTCTCTGCATGACGCTTGCGTTCCTTGGCCTCTGCCTGGCGGCGGTCTGGTGGATCTTCAGAACCGGCTACAAGCTCAAAACCTGAACGAAATCGAACCAAAGCGAATCCCGCGGAAATTTTTTCGGGCCACGTGTCGATTTCGGGTGTTGCCGTTCGTCGTATCCATAAGAGCCGATCGAAAGGACACTGTCCGCGGTGCGGCTCCGAACCCTACAGAACGGAGAAATGACATGCGGTTCATGGTGATGGTCAAAGCAACGAAAGAGTCCGAAGCTGGCGTGATGCCGAGCGAGAAGCTGCTGACCGAAATGGGCAAGTTCAACGAGGAGCTGGTCAAGGCCGGCGTGATGCTCGCCGGCGAAGGACTGCACCCGAGCTCGAAAGGCGCGCGTGTTCGCTTTTCGGGCAACAAGCGCACCGTCATCGACGGACCTTTCGCCGAAACCAAAGAACTGGTCGCCGGTTTCTGGCTGCTGCAGGTGAAGTCGAAGCAGGAAGCGATCGAATGGATCAAGCGCTGTCCGAATCCGTTCGAAAACGGCGAATCCGAGATCGAAATCCGCCAGATTTTCGAAGCCGAGGACTTCGGCGCCGAGTTCACCCCGGAGCTGCGCGCACACGAAGAGCGCATTCGCGCCGAGCTCGACTCGAAACAGAAATAGCTCTAGCGCGTTTTCTAATTGATGAATCTCGACCGGCGGCCCGTGCCGCCGGGAGAGTCCACTCGTCCCACGATTTCAAATTCTTTTTTCTGGAAAAAGACCATGCACATCGAACCCTATCTGTTTTTCGACGGCCGCTGCGAAGAGGCGATCGAGTTCTACCGCAAGGCAGTCGGCGCGGAAGTCGTCTTGCTGCTTCGTTACAAGGACGCGCCGGAGACCGCTGGAAGGGCGAACGTTCCGACGGATACCGAAGAAAAAATCATGCACTCGACGCTTCGCATCGGCGGATCGAACGTGATGGCATCGGACGGCAGCAACCTCGGCAAGCCGAAGTTCGAGGGATTCTCGCTTTCGCTCACCGCCGCGGACGACGCCGAAGCCGAACGCTTGTTCGCAGCACTTGGCGATGGCGGAAAGGTGCATCAGCCGCTCATCAAGACGTTCTTCTCATCGCGATTCGGCATGGTCGCCGATCGCTTCGGCGTGCAATGGATGGTTCTCGTAGCCCAGTGAGCCATGCCGACGCACGCGAATTTCAATCTTCGAGGAAACAACATGCGATTCATGATGCTGATCAAGGCCAACAAGGAATTCGAGGCGGGCATTCCGCCTCCCAGGAAACTCATCGAAGCCATGGGCAGGCTCGCCGAGGAATTGAGCAAGACCGGCGTGCTGCTGAGCTCGGAAGGAATGAGACCGAGCTCCACAGGAACGCGCGTCCGCTACTCGGGAGGCCGGCGCAGCCTGATCGACGGTCCATTCACCGAAACCAAGGAACTCATCGGCGGCTTCGCGATCGTACAGGCCGCATCGAAGGAAGAAGCGATCGGCCTCGCCGAACGCGTCGTGACGATTCACGCCGAATGCGGAGTGACGGAATTCGAAATGGAAGTTCGTCCGCTGTTCGATCCCGGCGAATGCGCCGAACAAGCCGCCTGACAATTCACCGATCATCAAGGAACCCAACATGCGATTCATGATGCTGATGATTCCGAAAGGCTACGAAAGCGCCGCTCCCGGCACGATGCCCGATGCGGCTGCCGTCGCGGCGATGATGGCGTACAACGAGGAATTGCGGGACGCTGGCGTGCTCATCACGCTCGACGGGCTGCATCCGCCGTCGAAGGGCGCCCGCGTTTCGTTCGCGAACGGCAAGCCGAGTGTCGTCGACGGTCCGTTCGCTGAGGCGAAGGAAGTGCTCGGCGGTTACTGGATCATCGATGTCGCCTCGAAGCAGAAGGCCATCGACTGGGCCCTGCGTTGTCCGGCGTCGAACAACGAAGTCATCGAGATCCGCCAGGTGCAGGAATTCCTCGATTTTCCGCCTGACGTGCGCGAAGCCGCGGCGCGGTTTCCCGAAATCAGAGCCGCATCGCGGCAGCGCGAGCGGCACATGCGCGTAGTGCGCTAGCGCAAGACGCGGCGGCGTCCGACAAACGCCGTCTCGATCGTTGCCTGCGACGAGCCGCCTTGTACGAATCGCGTCGAGATGATCTCATCGGAAGCCGTGACGGCTTCCGACATTCATAGCGAAATCGACGCGGTCTGGCGGATCGAGTCGGCCAAGCTCATCGCCGGCCTCGCGCGCATCGTGCGCGACGTCGGCGTCGCCGAAGAGCTCGCTCAGGACGCGCTCGTCGCCGCGCTCGAGCAGTGGCCTCTCCGCGGCGTTCCCGACAATCCGGCCGCATGGCTCATGACGACCGCCAAACGCCGCGGCATCGACCGGCTGCGTCACGGCAAACTCGCCGAAAGCAGGCACGAGGAAATCGGCCGCGAGATCGAATCCATTCACGACGACGCCGCGGCGGCGTTCGAGGCGGCGGTCGACGACGACATCGGCGACGATCTGTTGCGTCTCGTGTTCACGGCTTGCCATCCGGTCCTATCGACCGAAGCGCGCACCGCCCTGACCTTGCGCCTCCTCGGCGGCTTGACGACCGATGAGATCGCCCGCGCCTTCCTCGTTCCCGAACCGACCATCGCGCAGCGCATCGTGCGCGCGAAGCGGACGCTCACCGAGGCGAACGTTCCGTTCGAAGTACCGCACGGCGAAGATCGGGCGCTACGTCTCGCTTCGGTGCTCGAAGTCATCTACTTGATCTTCAACGAAGGATATTCGGCGACGGCCGGCGATGACTGGATGCGACCGCAGCTTTGCGAGGATGCATTGCGCCTGGGCCGCATCCTCGCCGAGCTCGAGTCCGAGGAACCCGAAGTGCACGGACTCGTCGCGCTGATGGAAATCCAGGCTTCGCGTACGCGCGCGCGTTCGGGTCCGTCGGGCGAGCCGATCCTCCTGCTCGATCAGGATCGCTCGCGCTGGGATCGGTGGCTCATACGTCGTGGACTCGCTGCACTCGATCGCGCACAGCGGCTGGGTGGGACCCAAGGCGTTTACGCGCTGCAGGCCGCAATCGCGGCATGCCACGCGCGCGCGCAAAGCGCGGACGATACCGACTGGTCGCGCATCGCCGCGCTCTATTTCGCACTCGCCGAGCTCACGCCATCGCCTGTCGTCGAGCTCAATCGCGCCGTCGCCGTTGCGATGGCATCGGGACCGGAGGCCGGACTGGAGCTTGTTGATGCAATCGCGTCCTCGCGCGCGCTTCAAAACTATCATCTGCTCCCGAGCGTGCGCGGCGATCTTTTGACAAAGCTCGGCCGCTTCGACGAAGCGCGCGAAGAATTCGAACGCGCGGCATCGCTGACGCGGAACTCGCGCGAGCAGGCGCTGCTGCTCGAGCGCGCTGCGTCGTGCGCCCAAGACGCCGAAGCCTGAACGACGAAGCGCGTCCGACGTTCATCGAAAATCACGTGTCGTCTTCGCCCGATCGAGATCGATCGGTCGCGCGGCTCATTCCGTTGGGCGCACGCGAAACGCGACGCTGATTCGCGGACCCACCGGCGCGCGGGTTTTCGCGATGCCGTGCGTAAAGTGATGCTGGCTCGCATAACTCATGACGAGCAGACTGCCGGCAGCAAGATCGATCGGAATCGCAGGTTCTCCGACGCGCTTCGAACGGATCAGCATGCGCCGAGTTGCGCCGAGCGAAAGGAGTGCTATGGGCTCGCCCGCGACAAGTTCCTGCAGCCGATCGTTATGCGGCGCAACACTGTCGTTGCCGTTGCGATAGAAGTTGAGGCCGACGCTGTTGAACGGAGCGTGGACTTCTTCGGACACACGCCCGGCAACATCGCGCAGGATTTCGTGCGCTTTTTCGGTGATGCCATCCACGGCATGGCCAGCCTCGCGATCCAGCCGAAAATGCGCGGTCAATCGCGGCACATCGACTTCGCGCTCGTACATCACGCGCCGCTGCGAGTGCCAGTCGATACCGTCGTGGAATGCTGAAAAATACATCTCGGCCTGCACGGGCGAGAGCAGACCGGCCAGATACGTGACATGGCCGCGCTCGCTCTCGATCAGCGACAGCGGCGCATCGAACAACCCCAGCTGCGTCATCGACGCAAATTCCTACTCGCTGGCCTCGGACGTCGCGGCGATCAGCTCCGCGTCGCGTTCCGGACCCCGCGCGAGCTTGGTGCGCGCCATGTTCTCGGTCTTCGCATCCATCGTTTCGAGCAGCGTGATTTCGCCCGCCACGAGCTTGGCGACCGGCACGCCGTCGCGATACACCACTCGCGATCCGGTTATCGCGGGCACCGTCGTGCCGGCGAGCACGCCGCCGACGAGATTCAGGGGATCGGCTCCGCACACCGCAATCCACTGCTCGTCGGGCTTCTTCTGCCGCATCGCGCGCAACGAAGCAACCGCATCGGGCAACGCAAACTGCTCGCCGGAAAGTCCCGCGATGAAACGTCCGCCACGAATCTCCCCGCGCGCTTCGAGCCGGTGGTACACGCGCAGCAATTCGCGCCACGGCGGCAACCATGCGGCTTCGTTCGTGAGGAGGCGCCAGCACACGACACCGTATCGCTTGAGCAACGTGCGTGCGACGAGCTCGACGACATCGCCCTCTCCGGTGCGCGGTTTGGTTTCCGTCGACGGAACCGGATTCCGTCGCACGGCGGCCCAACGCCCCGCGTCGGCGATGCCAAATAGCGATGCGCGACGCCCGCGCCTACGATGCGGGGGCGGCCGCTTGCTCGATGGGACGAGCAGCGCACGCAACCCGGAAAAACTGTCCGACGCGACGAGACCGCCGGCGACGAGCTCGCCGAGCGCGTCTTCGAGCTCGGTGTGCAGCAATCGCGTGCCGCCGAGCATCTCGTCGAAGAACGACGCACCATGACCGGCGAGATAGTCGGCGACCGCCTTCGCGCGCGAGGACAGCGCGGGTTCGGCGCCGGGTGCGAGACCGCCGAGCGTGCTCCAATCGGAAAGATGGCGGCGCTGCAGCAATACGATGGGCGTCGCACGAACGGGGCCCGCGGTCGTCGTCTGCACGATCTCGCCGTTCAGCGTCGCAGTCTTGCCGCCACGCAGGCGCGCCCACAAAACGCGGCCGCTGAGACAAAGATCATCGAGCCACGAAATCTCGTAACCGGAAACGCGCGCCGGAAGCAGCTCGCTTTCCCACGCTGCGGCCGGCGATTCGAAACCTTCGAGCTGTGCGATCACGTTGGCGAGTGCGTCGGGACCGCTGACTCGCGCATCGGGTGCAACGTGTTGCCACGAAATGAGAAACCGCATGAAATCGCGCGGCTCGACCGGCTCGATCTCGCGGCGCAATCGACGAACCGTATAGCGATGAATGCGCGCGAGCAGGCGCCGCTCGCACCATTCGGTTTCGGGCGCGCCGGGCGTGAAGCGTCCGCGCATCACGTAGCCTTCGCCTTCGAGAGCGGCCAGCGCGATGTCGATGTCGCCGGTTGCGGCGCCGAGCGATTCGCCGATATCGACGCTTCGTGCCGGACCGAGTCCGGTCAACCGGGAGCGGACGATCTCGACGAGCGCTTTGTCGGGCGTCCATTCGACCGCAGCGAATTCCGGCGGTGATTCGATGGCGGGCGATCGAATCACCGAAGGATGGATGGATTGGAATTGCGGCAGGCGTTCGGCGGCGACCCACAGATGGACGGCGCGATCCGTTTCATCGTGCCGGGGAGTGTCGGGCTGTGCGAGCGCACCGATCGCAAGGCTCGTTGCACGTCGTTGTGCCGCCAATACATCGAGCGCACCAGCCCAGCCCAGGTTCCGCGCGACCTCATCGGCCGTAACGAAACCGAGCGTCATCAACGCATCGTGCATCTCGTCGGGCGTGCGCGCCTCGGGCCACGCCTCTTCGCGCACGCCTTCGATGGCTTCGATATCGAGCTGACCGAAGTCCGCCGCGGTCGCCGGATCGACCCAGCGCCGGCTCGACACCGCTTGAGTGCGGCGTTCTTCGAGCGGCGCGTCATCGAGATACGCATACGGCCGCGCGCTCAGCACTTCGGCGGCGAGCGGCGAAGGTTCCGTCAGGTCTCGCGCGACGATGCGGGCTGCACCGGATTCCAGCGCAAGCAGCAGACGTTCGAGACCATCGATGTCCATCGCGCCATGCAGACAGTCGTAAAGCGTCTGCGCGACAAGCGGATGATCCGGAATCTGCCGCTCTCCGACGAGATTTTCAGCACAGGCAACTTGATCGGGAAACACCGTCGCCAGAAGATCCTCGCCTTTCATGCGCTGCAACTGCGGCGGCACTTTGCTGCCGCCGACGAAACGCGGCAAAGCGAGCGACGCCGTCGCGTTCCAACGCCAGCGCACGCCGAACATCGGCGCATCGAGCAGCGCCTGGATCAGCACATCGCGCGCGGTATTGGAATGCAGATAGCGGCCTACGTCGTCGAGCGGAAAACTGTGGCTCGTCGACAGCGACAGGATGATCGCATCCTCGGTCGCCGCGGCCTGAAGCTCGAAATTGAACGTGCGGCAAAACCGCTTGCGCAGCGCAAGGCCCCACGCGCGATTGATGCGGCTGCCGAGCGGCGAATGGATGATGAGCTGCATGCCGCCGGACTCGTCGAAAAACCGCTCCATTGCAAGCTCGTGCTGCGTCGGCAGCACGCCGAGCGCGGCCTTCGCACCGGCAAGGTAATCGGCAATCTGTCGCGCCGTGGCTTCGGCGAGACCGAGATCGCGCATCAACCACGCAATTGTTTCTGTGAGTCCGTCATCGAGATGCACGGAAACTTCTTCGCGCAGTCGGGAGACAGCGAACGAAAGCTCGTCGCTGCGCCCTGGAGCCTCGCCGAGCCAGAATGGAATCGTCGGCGGCGCGCCTTGCGCGTCTTCCACGCGTACGCGCCCGCGCTCGACGCGCAGGATCCGATACGACATGTTGCCGAGCTGGAAGATGTCGCCGGCAATGCTTTCGACCGCAAAATCCTCGTTGACCGTGCCGACCATCGTCGCTTGAGGCTCGAGCACGACGTCGTAATCTGCCGTGTCCGGAATCGCGCCGCCGGACGTGATCGCGGTCAGCCGCGCGCCGCGCCGCGCACGCAGGATTCCATTCACCGCATCGCGATGCAGATACGCGGAACGCTGGCCGACGCGCGTCGAATAGCCATCCGCGAGCATGCGCACGACCGCGTTGAAATCCTCGCGCTTCAGACTTGCGTACGCGTACGCGCCGCGCATGAGTTCGAACAGCGCGTCCTCGCTCCATTCCTGGCAGGCGACTTCGGCAACGACCTGTTGCGCGAGCACGTCGAGCGCATTTGGAATCACGCCGAGCGCATCGAGCTCGCCGCGATGCACGGCATCGAGCAGCGCGGCCGATTCGACCAGCTCGTCGCGCGACAACGGGAATAGCCGTCCTTTCGGCAATCCGCCAACCGCATGGCCCGATCGGCCCACGCGCTGCAGGAATGCGGCGATCGAACGCGGCGACCCAATCTGGCACACGAGATCCACATCGCCGATGTCGATACCGAGCTCAAGCGACGCGGTTGCGACCAGCGCGCGCAGTTCGCCTCGTTTCAAACGCTGCTCGGCGTCGAAACGCAATTCCTTGGCGAGACTGCCGTGATGCGCGGCGACTGCTTCCTTGCCGAGCCGTTCGCTCAGATGTTTCGACGCGCGCTCGACCATGCGCCGCGTGTTGACGAAGATCAGTGTCGTGTGATGCTGGCGCACGAGCGCTTCAAGCTTCGAATAAACCTGCTCCCACACATCGCCCGACATCACGGCTTCGAGCGGCGCATCCGGAAGCTCGATCGCGAGATCGCGATCGCGGACGTGGCCGGTGTCGACGATCTTGCAATCCGCCAGCAATTCCGCAGCAGATTCGCTCGCAGTCTCCTCGACGCGCGCCGTCTCGATCGGCAGCGCAATCTGACCCGGGATCGGCAGCGGGCCGCCCGCGCCGGTAAGGAATCGCGCGACTTCCTCGATGGGCTTTTGCGTCGCCGAAAGACCGATGCGGGTCAGGCGCCGACCGCACAACGCATCGAGTCGCTCGAGCGAAAGCGCGAGATGGCTGCCGCGCTTGTTCGGCGCGAGCGCATGCGCTTCGTCGACGATGACCGTGCGCGTCGTCGACAACATGCGCCGGCCCGATTCCGAGCCGAGCAGGATGTACAGCGATTCCGGGGTGGTGACCACGATGTGCGGCGGCCGCTTGCGCATCTTGTCGCGATCGGCCTGCGGCGTGTCGCCGGTGCGCACCATCGTGCGGATCTCGACATCGGGCAGCCAGAGTTGCAGCAGCTCGTCGCGGATGCCGGCGATCGGGACTTCGAGATTGATGCGTACGTCGTTCGACAGCGCCTTCAACGGCGAGATGTAGACGACAGCGGTCTCATCGGGCAGCGCCTGCTGCACGCCGCGCCGGACCAGATCATCGATCGCGGCCAGGAACGCGGCCAGCGTCTTGCCCGATCCCGTTGGCGCCGCGATCAGCGTGTTGCGGCCGGACCGGATCGCCGGCCAAGCCTCGGCCTGCGCCGGTGTCGGAGCGGCGAACGTGCGCCGGAACCAGGCGGCGACGGCGGGATGGAAGGAATCGAGCGGCATGGTTCGTATTTTGCGCGCGGTCGTCTCAAATCCTGCGAGGAAAACGGCGCGAGACTGAAAATATGCGATCGCCAACCGATTTCACAAGACCGTGCGGTCACTTACGCGCATGTACTTTCGACCGGGTCCGGGCAGGCGCTTTCTTCTTCAATTTGGCCCGGTTGTAATCAATCGCCGCACGGACGAGATTTTTCAGCGCGCGCGGATTGATCTTGTCGCCCTCGAAAAAATCGATCGCTCGCCACGTGCCGCCTCCGAGGCCAGCGTTGAAGACCTTGTCGGGATCGGCAAGACTCGCCCCATGGGAAAACGTGATCTTAACTTTCTCTTTGTGGGCGTTGGCGACCGCGATCATTCCGTCGCGAGACCAAACGGGGCTTCCCCGCCACTTCCATTCTTCGACGATCTGCGGGTCGGCGGCAAGAATGGCTTTGCGCAGGTCAGCGAACGTCTTGCCGCGCCAGTCTGTGAGGTTTGCGATCAGCGCGTCGATGCGATCCGATGGATTCATGGATTTTCATCCCTCGAAATTCATGGCTTGGAATTGTGCCGGCATCAATCTCCCTGCGCCACCTTGGGCGCATCAGCCAAAACTGTTGTGCTCGGCTACGCTTCGATAAGCCCGTTGCGCACCGCGATCAACGTCAGCTCCGCCTGATTGGCCGCGCCGAGTTTCTGCTTGATGTTGTAGAGATGCGTGCCGACCGTGTTCGGCGAAAGCGACAACGTCTCGGCGATGCGATTCACCGACTCGCCGCGCGCCAGTTGAATGAACACGGCGAACTCGCGTTCGGACAAGGCTTCGACCTGCCCCGCCGGACCGCCGAGATCCTGCAGCGCAAGCTTGCGTGCGGTGTCCGCGTCGAGATAGATGCGTCCGGATGCGACCGCGGCGACCGCGTCGATCAACTCCTCGGGCGCGCTGCGCTTGGAAAGATAGCCGAGCGCGCCCGCCTTGAGCACGCGTTTTGGATGCGCCGTGTCTTCGTGCGCAGACAGCACCAGCACACGCGCGTTCTTGTCGCGTGCCAGCAACCGTCGTACGGTCTCGATGCCGCCCATGCCTGGCATCGAAAGATCCATGATCACGACATCGGGCCGCAATTCGGGATATTGCTGATATGCAGCCTCGCCGCTGTCCGCCTCGCCGATCACTTCGATGTGCGGGCTCACCGACAGCAGCATGCGGAAACCGACCCGCACGACGGCATGATCGTCGACCAGCATCACGCGGGTTTTTGCTTTCGTCATCATTCTGCCCTCGCCCGCCGCACGCTCCACGAATGGTTTCCCCCTCTCCCGCCGCGCGCGAGAAGGACCCGCGTTGACGACCTTCGATCGCCAATCATGTCAATGGCAACCGAGCGTGCACGCGCGTGCCGCCTTCGTGACGATTTTCGATCTCGATCTCGCCACCCAGCGCGCGCGCACGTTCGCGCATGCCGCGCACGCCGAAGTGGCCGGGCCGCTGCCAGTCCTGCGGCAGTCCGCGGCCGTCGTCGACGACATCGAGCAGCAGCGCGTGCATGTCGCTGCCTATCCGGATCGCGATGGTGCGGGCGTCCGCGTGACGCAATGCGTTCGTCACCGCTTCCTGAAGGATGCGATACGCAGCCAGCTTGTAACTTTCGCCGAGATCCTCCGGCAGCGGCCCGAATTCAAGCGCGAACGCGACATCCGGATGCAATCGCCGCCACTCGGCGACGCGCTCCGTCGCAGCGTCGGCGAGCTCGAGGCTGTCCAGCGTGAGCGGACGCAGGCGCGGGATCAGCTCGTGCATTGCCGCGTAGAGTTTGGCGGCGGTGTCGGCGATGAGCTGCGCGGTTTGCTGCGTCGTCGAGTCGGCTTGCCTCGTCGAGTCGGAAAGCGTCGTCGAGTCGACATGCGATTCGCGTCGCGAAAGCGACAGTGCAAGGCTGCGGATCGCGGTCAGGTTTTGTCCCATTTCGTCATGCAGCTCGCGCGCGATGTGTGCGCGTTCGTCCTCGATGCGCGCCTGCACGACGTCGGCGAGCTCTCGACTCTGCTCGAGCCGCATCCTCGCATCGGCAGCCTCGGCGCGTGCATTGAGATTGTCCTCGACGGCCGCCGCCATGCGGTTGAACGCCAACGCGATCTTGCCGGCCTCCGCGCCCGCGAGCGTCGGCAGGCGCGTATGGAAAGCGCCGCGTTCCACATCCTCAAGACCGCGCTCGATCGCGCGGAACGGCTGCGTCGCGCGGCGCACGAGCCAGAATACGAGAAGATTGCCGAAAACGAGCACGCACGCGCCGACTTCGAGCAGCGTGACGGTGTCATCCCAGCCGTCGAGCACGGCGCGCGATGCATTCGCTTCGATGGTGAGCACGCTGTCGTAGAACCTGAGCTCGCTCTTCATCGGTTCGGGCGCAACCAGCGCCGCATACCACGCAGGCGCATCGCGACCGGCTTTGTACGGCGATGGCGGCGAGTGATACACCTCGTTTCCCGCATCGTCGCGCAACGTGATTTCGGTCGAACGCACGCGGCCGAGCCGCTCGAGTGATTCCAGCACGATTGGCGTGCTGGTCTTGGCGTAAGTATTGACGAAATAGCCCAGAAGCTGCGTCGCGACGCGATTGGCGGCTTCGGTTTCCTCGCGCACGCTTCGGCGCGTGTCGGTCAGCTCGAACGCGAGCACCACAACGGTGAATACGACGATCACGCCGGCGAGCAGGAGATTGATCTGCAGGCGCAGGCTCATGCGCTCGTCCCGGCCGCCGCGGGCCAGCGTGAAAAATCGCCGTTCGCGGCGAAACCGTCGGCCGCGCTCCGCGACAGCGCGAATGTCGCCGGATGCCAGGGGCTGTGACCCGCCAGTGCCGCCCACGCGAGCCGGCTCCCGGCGCACGCGCGGTGTACGCGCCACGCGTTGATGGGCCGACAGATACGATCCAGTTCGCCGTGCACGATCGCGACTGGAATCCCGCGCAATGTACCTGCGGCGCGCAGGACCGCGCTTTCGCCAAGAAAACAGCGTCGTTGCAGGTAATGCGCCTGCACACGGTATTTGGCGATCAGACGCGCCGATGCATCGTCCGTGAGTGGCGCGCCAGGGCCCGAGTTCGAGCGCGGCGCCTGCGTGCTCG
>DASYJJ010000260.1:0-5622 GCA_035996605.1 Rhodanobacteraceae bacterium | reverse complement strand
CGATGTCGAACGGCCGATCCTGCCGGTTATCGAGCTGTATCTGCCGCCGCAACAATTGCGCGAGCGGTTGAACGCACAGTTGCGGATCGATGTCGTGGCGAAGGGAACCCAGGAGCACGCAATCGACCTTGGCACGCAGCCGGCGCCGACGCTGCCGATGAATCGCAAGGGCGAGGCGCCGGCGGATGATCTCAAGCGGTTTCTTGCGGCTTATCCGGGACGCGTCTTGATCACGACGGATTCTGCGGGCCGGCGCGAGTCGCTGTTGGAGTTGCTGGCGAACGCTCATCTGCAGCCAGCCGTCGTCGGATCGTGGTCCGAATTCGTGGCGGACTCTCCTAACCGTCGTCCCGGCGAAGTGGAGGATGACGCGGGCGCGCACGCGCGCTCCGTCGACGTCACACCACGGTTCGCCATCACCGTCGCCAGCCTCGAAACCGGCTTTGCTCTTACCGAACCCGCGCTCACCGTGCTCACCGAGCGCGAGCTGCTCGGCGAACGTGCGCAACAAAGGCGCCGGCGCAAGCGCGCCGCACGCGATCCGGAAACGATCATCCGCGATCTCGGCGAGCTGGCGATCGGTGCGCCCATCGTTCACATCGATCACGGCGTCGGGCGCTATCAGGGATTGCTCAAGCTCGAAGTCGGTGGCCAGAGCGGCGAATTCCTGGCGATCGAATACGCCAAAGGCGACAAGCTTTACGTGCCGGTTTCTCAGCTGCATCTGGTTGGCCGCTACACCGGCGCTGCACCCGAGCTTGCGCCGCTGCATTCGCTCGGCGGCGATGCATGGGAGCGTGCCAAGCGCAAAGCCGCGCAGAAAGTCCGCGACGTTGCCGCCGAGCTGCTCGCGATCTATGCGCAACGCGAAGCGCGGCAAGGCACGGCACTCCCGATCGATATTCCGATGGCGGAGCAGTTCGCGTCATCGTTCCCGTTCGAGGAAACGCCCGACCAGGAGCAGGCGATCGCCGCGGTCATCGCCGATCTCGCGTCGCCCAAAGCGATGGATCGCGTCGTCTGCGGCGATGTCGGATTCGGCAAAACCGAGGTCGCGTTGCGCGCTGCGTTCATCGCGGCCGTTGCGGGCAAGCAAGTTGCGGTGCTGGTGCCGACCACGCTGCTCGCACAGCAGCACTATCAGAATTTCCGAGACCGTTTCGCCGATTGGCCGGTGCGCGTCGACGTGCTGTCCCGCTTCAAATCCAAAAAAGAAACCGACGAAGCGCTGAAGAAGATCGCCGCCGGCGAGATCGACGTCGTGATCGGCACGCACAAACTCCTGCAGTCGGACGTTCGTTTCAAGGATCTCGGCCTCGTCATCGTCGACGAGGAACACCGCTTCGGCGTGCGCCAGAAAGAGCAGTTGAAGAAACTCCGCGCCGAAGTCGATCTGCTCACGCTGACCGCGACGCCGATCCCACGCACGCTCAACATGGCGATGGCCGGCCTTCGGGATCTTTCGATCATCGCCACTCCGCCGCAGCACCGGCTCGCCGTGAAGACGTTCATCGGCACATACGATCCGGCGCTGATTCGCGAAGCGTTCCAGCGCGAGCTCGCGCGCGGCGGTCAGGTTTATTTTCTGCACAATGAAGTCGACACGATCGACAAGACCGCGCGCACGCTCGCCGAGCTCGTGCCGGACGCACGCATACGCATCGCGCACGGCCAGATGCCCGAACGCGAACTCGAACAGGTCATGCTCGATTTCTACCGGCAGCGCTTCAACGTGCTGGTGTGCACGACGATCATCGAATCCGGCATCGACGTGCCGAGCGCAAACACGATCGTCGTCAACCGTGCCGATCGGTTCGGCCTCGCGCAGCTGCACCAGCTTCGCGGCCGCGTCGGGCGCTCGCATCATCGCGCGTATGCCTATCTCGTCGTTCCGGATCGTCGCGTGATCACAGCCGACGCGGAAAAACGCCTCGAAGCCTTGGCGTCGCTCGAAGAACTCGGCGCGGGTTTTACGCTGGCGACGCACGATCTCGAGATCCGTGGCGCCGGCGAGCTGCTCGGTGAAGAACAATCCGGACAGATCGAGCAGGTCGGTTTCTCGCTGTACACCGAAATGCTGGATCGCGCCGTGCGCGCGCTGAAGAGCGGCAAGGTGCCGGACTTCGATCTCACGAGCGAGCACGAAGCCGAGATCGAGCTGCGCGTGCCGGCGCTGATTCCTGACGATTATCTGCCGGACGTCAATGCGCGCCTGACGCTTTACAAACGCATTTCAAGTGCGCGCGATGATGACGAACTGCGAGAACTGCAAGTCGAGATGATCGATCGGTTCGGTCTGTTGCCCGACCCGGTCAAGAACCTATTCGCGGTAACGCAGTTGAAACTCGTGGCTACGACGCTCGGCATCAAGAAACTCGAGCTTGGGCCGAACGGTGGGCGCGTGATCTTCCGGCCGCAGCCGAACGTCGAGCCGCTGGCGATCATCAAGATGATTCAGAAGCAGCCGCGGGTGTATGCGCTGGATGGGCAGGACAAGTTGCGGTTCAAGATGCCGCTGGAAGGGACGGCGGAGCGGTTGCGGGCGGCGAATGATTTGTTGTTGTCGCTTGGGGCGCGCAAAGCCGCGTAATCACGTCGGACTTGTCTTGACGACAGTCAAGGCTCGTTCTCGGGATCGACCTCCACACTTCTCTTTGAATCTCCATCCTGCGGTGGCGACTCTGCCAGCTCGTTAGCATCGCCTATAGGGGTAGCCGGAAACGCAACGACTTCGCCTTCCGTGACAAACAACACGTCCCTGCATTGCTTTGCATAGTCAGCGTCGTGAGGATTTTCCTTCAGATACTTCGCGGGTCCAAAAAGGTCTGGAGTTCGAACAAGCACCGCATGAACGCGCGCTGCGGCCGATACGCACTTGTCTGTGAAGAATGCAGGACGCTTATCAAGCGATTGCAATCGATATGCGTTTCCGAACAGCACCGCTTTTGCGTATTCCGAGACTTCTTCCCTTGAGAAATCCTCCTGAATGTTTCTCTCGAGCTGGCTAAATTTGTCAATATTGATTGCCTTGTTGTCCTTTCCTTCCGCTTCGCCGAGACAGCGACCTTCAGCGCTCACGAAGACGACGTCGAATTCAGATTTCCCGTCTGATACAGGTTTCGCTTCGAAGCCGAAAAGTATCAGGGCTTCTATGATCGCACTCTCAAGAGGCCGCCCCTGTTCGTAGAGCAGGCCACGAAGACTGCCAGCCGCGCCCAATGCTGCTTCTAGACCATTCTTTTTTTCCTGAAGCTGCGAGATATCAGCCGTGCATGTCGAGATCGCTGCCTCAAGTTCATTTTCCTTCGCGAGGCGGTAGCGCGATTCCAAAGCCCAAGCCGGAACAGGCGTAACCTGCGTCGACTGCATTAAAGTATCTGCCAAGCTTGCTAGTGCAGAGACTAGGCGCTTGCCGAATTTTTGAGCCTCATCGGTCCAAAAGGATTCATCGGTTTTTGAGTTGTGCCGGACAAACTTCTTTTCGTCATAGCGCAACGGGGGAAGGAAGATGAGAAATCCTTTCACACCATGAATTGCCGCGCCGACTACTCGATCGCCAGTGCGAGATTTCAGTAACACGCGACCGAAATCTCCTTCAATCTCTGCCTCGTACGGCGAGTACGCGGAAAAATCAGACCAATATGGTTTTATGTATCCGGCGTCCTTCTCGACGCGAATCTCGGTCCCTTTCTTGGCATTTACATTTTTGATGTTGGGAACAGCCTCGTATGACGAGATCGTCGTGACAATGTCTGTCGTGACGCGACTTCTTCCCGTGCCTGAAAAATTCTTTTCTCCTGTATATCGATAACATTCCGTAGGTTCAGCCAAGTAGACGACAACGATCTTGCCCGCGTTCACGGCCGCGGCAATTTCGGAGCGCCAATGATCTAACTGCTCCTTCGTAGCAAAGGAAGAGGTTTCGGTCAAAAGCGGTTTTCCGCTGTAGCTTTTGATTGAACTGAAGTCACCAAGGGTTGGCTCAAACAAGATCACATCGGCATCGAGCAGTGTCTGATTAGAGCGAAATGGGACGTGCTCGAAATCATCTCCGGGCAAGTCGAAACCCACGGTAAAGATTCGGCGCTTAGCCATATGCACTCTCGGTGGTTGCTTCGAGATGCCCGCAGTCCTTGAAACGGTTGCAAAGCGTCAACTTCAGCATTTCACATCTGTCGTTGCTTTCATCTAGACTTCAAGACGTCGCTCAATCGCGACAACGGGCTTGGCGGCCCGCACACATCACCACGAACGCATCCGGCTCTCGCCGCAGGCGTCGTGCCGCGCATCCACGCCTTCTGCGGCGGGCCGCGCGGGGGAGCCTTCGGGCTCGTCGGTTGATGTGTGCCGATCCGCCAACCCCGCGCGACTCGTCACCCCGCGGGCTCCAGCCAAAACGGTGACTTCTGTAAAAGGAGACACCATGATGGCGCGCAAGTCTCGCATCGTTTCCGCCACATCGTCCACCAAGCCGCCGCGGCAGAAACGCGCACGGATCGAGGAACCGTTCCAGATCGTTTCGTCGGCGACCATCGCGCGCGGCGCGGCCGGCGCGGAGATTCAGGTGCCGATGCTCGTGCTCTACGGCGAGTGGCTCGCGGCGATCGGCTTTCCGATCGGCGCGGCGGCGTATCTCGTCAGCGATCAGCAGGGCGAACTGGCGCTGCGTCGCGTCGGATTGCGAGTGCCGCGGAACCTGTTGATTCGTTCGACGCCGGTGTGATCGGCGAAACGAAGCGCGAGACGAGATCGATAAGCATAGGGTGGGCTCAAGCCCACCCTATGACGTCGTATGTTCCGACGACTATAGCGGCGTGCGCTACGGCGCCGCGCCGTCGAACCCATCCGCGAATATCGTGTCGTCGGCGGCGGTGGTGGTGAAGAAATACGCCGCGCCCACCAGCGCGCCGGAGGGCCAGCCCCACGCTCCGGCCAGTGCGCGCGTTCCGTCGAGCGTGACCGGAAATCCAAGTCCGTCGTTGTGCGTGCCATCGCTCGCAAGAAGCTTCTGCGACTGCGTCCAGGTGCCGCCCGCTGCGTCGAAGACATACACGGCGCCTTGCGCATTGGTTACGCCATCCGCGCCCACGAGCGCGTGCGTGCCATCGATCGCAACGGAATGGCCGAACTTGTCGAAGGGCGCGCCGTCGTCGGAGACGAGCTCTTGCGCCTGGCTCCAGGTGCCGGCCGATTCGGTGAACACGTAGGCCGCGCCGCGGGTGTCGTCGCCGTTGGGGTTCGAGCCCCACGCGCCCACGACGAGCGTCGATCCCGACACCGCGATGGCGTAGCCGAAATAGGTGTTCGGCAAGCCGTCGGCGGCGGTCAGCTTCTGGGTTTCGGTCCACGTGCCGCCGGATTCTGTAAAGACGTAAACGGCGCCCTGATAACCGTTATTGCCATAGGCGCCGATGAAGGCGGTCGAACCCTCGATCGCGACCGAGTAACCGAAGATGTCTCCGACGCCCTCGTCGCTGCCGGTGAGTTTCTGGCTCTGGGCCCAGGTCGCGCCGGATTGTTGGAATACGTAGACCGCGCCGAGCAGGTCGGCGCCGATGAAGGCCGTGGTGCCGTCGAGCGCGATGGAGTAGCCGAAGTAGTTGAAGTCCGTTCCGTCGTCCG
>DASYJJ010000259.1:0-3837 GCA_035996605.1 Rhodanobacteraceae bacterium | reverse complement strand
CTTGCGCTGCTGATGCGGCACGTTACCGAGGTGCTTCGCGGCGACGAACACCTGGCCGATGATCTCGGCGGCGGAAAGATTCCGGTTGAATCCCTGGGTGCCGGTCGAGCAGAACTGGCAGGCAAGCCCGCAGCCGACCTGCGATGAAACGCACAGCGTGCCACGGCTCGTTTCCGGAATGAACACGGCTTCGATCGCGTTGCCGCCGTCCATTCCGAGCAGCCACTTGTACGTTGCATCGGCGGCCTGTTTCTCGAACAGCGTCTTCGGCGGGACGATTTCGGCTGCATTTTCGAGCTTTTCACGCAGCGCCTTGCCGATGTCCGTCATCGCCGAGAACTCGGTGACGCGACGATGATAGATCCACTTCATTACCTGCTCGGCTCGATACGGTTTCTCGCCGATCTGTGCGAATACATCGCGCAGACCTTGACGGTCGTAGTCGAGCAGGTTGAGTTTCACCGTTGTCACCGCTTCAGTCCCTCAGCGCGGACACAATTCGGTTTCTGCGAAAAAGTACGCAATTTCCACTTTAGCAGTTTCGCCTGCGTCGGATCCGTGCACCGCATTCGCGTCGATCGATTGCGCGAAGTCGGCGCGTATCGTTCCGGCCGCGGCTTTCTTCGGATCGGTCGCGCCCATCAGATCGCGGTTCTTCGCGACTGCGCTTTCGCCTTCGAGCGCCTGGATCATCACCGGTCCTGAAATCATGAAATCGACGAGCGGCTTGAAGAACGGACGCTCGCGATGCACTGCATAGAAACCCTCCGCTTCGCGACGCGACAGGTGTTTCATCTTCGCGGCGACGATCTTGAGGCCCGCTTTCTCGAAACGACTGTAGATCTCACCGATGACGTTTTTGGCGACGGCGTCGGGTTTGATAATGGAAAGCGTGCGCTCCAGCGCCATCGCTGCGTATCTCCTGGTTGATCGGTGGGATGGATCACGAGCCCGCCGCTGTTATAGCGCCAAATGCGCGGCAATCCGCAGGCTTAGCTCACAAATCCGTGGCTGATTCTAGCTAAAAACCTCGCCGTTGGACATCACTTCGACGAACCTGATTTGACCTGATCGTCCAGGCGGTCGTACGATTCAAACGCCCGTTTGACCGCGCCCGCGGCCATCTATCCATCCGCACCTGTCGTCATAGACGTGAACGCTCCCCATTTCTCCACCAAGGAACGCATCCTTGGCGCCGCCGAGACGCTGTTTGCCCGGCACGGATTCGCCGGCGCTTCATTGCGCCAGGTGACGGCGGCGGCTCACGTCAATCTCGCGGCGGTGAACTACCACTTCGGATCGAAAGACAACCTCATCGAGGAAGTCTTCCGTCGCCGGCTCGACGAATTGAACGCGCGCCGGATCGACGCGCTCGCAACCGCGATGGCCCCGCAAATACCGCTTCTCGACGACGTGCTCGGCGCTTTCATCCGGCCGGCGCTCGAGCTCTCGCTCGATCAAGGCGGTGGCCATGCTTTCATGCGCGTGCTCGCGCGTGCGTACGCCGAGCACGACGAGCGGCTTCGGCGTTTTCTTTCCGACAACTATGGCCATGTGCTGCGCGAGTTTGCTTCGGCACTCGGTCGGCTCCTGCCGCATCTGGACAAGGAAGAGCTCTATTGGCGGCTCGATTTCATCACCGGCGCGCTGACGCATTCGATGGCCGATTTCGGGCCGATGAAACGGCGCGGCCAGGTCTCCGAAGAGATGCACCGGGAGCGTGCAGCCGATCACCTGATCCGCTTTGCGGCTGCCGGTCTCGTTGCGCCCTAGACCTTCGATTTTCAGACGGCGGTCCAGATAAATATTAACTTACAATGTCTTATGGAATAAACCTCAGGTCGATTATGACTACGAAACCACTCCGTATCCACAAAGTCGCGGTGCTTGGCGCGGGCGTGATGGGCGCACAGATCGCCGCGCATCTCGTCAACGCCGATGTCGAAACGCTGCTGTTCGACCTTCCATCGAAAGAAGGCGGCAAGAACGCAATCCTGCAGAAGGCGATCCAGAATCTCGGCAAACTCTCGCCGAGCCCGCTCGCCGACAAAGCGCGCGCCTCATCGATCACGCCGGCGAATTACGACGAAAACCTCGAAGCGTTGCGCGGGTGCGACCTCGTCATCGAAGCCATCGCGGAAAGGCTTGACTGGAAGCTCGACCTTTACAATAAGATTGCTCCGTATCTATCTGATAATACTGTTATTGCAAGCAACACTTCGGGTCTTTCGATCAACGCCCTGGCCGAGGCTCTGCCGAAAACCCTTCGTCCGCGATTCAGTGGCATCCATTTCTTCAATCCACCGCGCTACATGCATCTGGTCGAGCTGATTCCGGATCGCGAAACCGATCGCGGAATCCTCGCCGGCCTCGAAGCGTTTCTGACCACGACACTCGGCAAAGGCGTCGTGTACGCGCGCGATACGCCGAACTTCATCGGCAACCGCATCGGCGTCTTCTCGATTCTCGCGACGATGCACCACACCGCTGCGTTCGGGCTCGGCTTCGACATCGTCGATGCGTTGACCGGTCCCGCGATCGGACGCCCGAAGAGCGCGACGTATCGGACGGCCGATGTCGTCGGGCTCGACACGATGGCGCATGTGATCAAGACGATGGCCGACACGCTGCCGAAGGATCCCTGGCACTCGTACTTCAAGGCGCCCGACTGGCTCGCCGCGCTCATCGAAAAAGGCGCGCTCGGCCAGAAAACCGGCGCTGGGGTTTATCGCAAAGTCGGCAAGGACATTCTGGTTTTGGATGTCGCAAAGCGTGACTACCGTCCATCCGCGCAGGAAACGAGTGCGGAAGTCACGTCGATCCTCGCGTTGAAAGATCCAGCGGAGAAATTCTCTCGTCTTCGCGCATCGAACGACGTGCAGGCCCAGTTCCTGTGGGCGATGTTCCGCGATCTCTTCCACTACACCGCATTTCATCTCGCCGAAATTGCCGAGACGGCCCGCGACGTCGACTTCGCGATCCGCTGGGGTTACGGCTGGAAACTCGGCCCATTCGAAACCTGGCAAGCCGCCGGATGGCAGCAAATCGCGCAGTGGATCGACGAGGACATCGCGGCAGGCAAAGCGATGAGCAATGCGCCGCTGCCGGCCTGGGTTACCGACGGGCGACGCGGCGTGCATCATGCTTCGGGTTCGTTCGCGCCGAAGAGCGGCAAGGACGAGCCGCGCTCCACGCATCCGGTCTACAAGCGCCAGCTTTTTCCCGATCCGCTCATCGGCGAGAAATTCGATACGGGAACGACGCTGTGGGAAAACGACGGCGTGCGCCTCTGGCATCTCGGTGATGACGTCGGCATCGTTTCGTTCAAGACCAAGATGAACACGGTGAACGACGCGGTGCTCGACGGTCTACAGCGCGCCGTAGAAGAATCGGAGCGAAATCTCAAGGCGCTGGTCCTCTGGCAGACCGGCGAGCCGTTCTCTGCAGGCGCGGACCTCAAAGGCGCGCTTGCACTGCTGAAGGCCGGCAAGATCGCCGAGTTCGAGGCGATGGTCGCGAACTTCCAGACGGCGAGCATGCGGCTCAAGTATTCGCCGGTGCCGGTCGTCGCGGCGGTTCGTGGCATGGCGTTCGGTGGCGGCTGCGAGTTCCAGATGCACAGCGCACGCACGGTCGCCGCTCTCGAAAGCTACATCGGACTCGTCGAAGCCGGCGTCGGTTTATTGCCGGCGGGAGGCGGATTGAAAGAGATCGCCACACGCGCATCACGTGCCGCGCAAGACGGCGATCCGTTTCCCGAGCTGAAGCGGAGGTTTGAGACCGTCGCGATGGCCAAGGTCTCGGGCAGCGCGATCGAAGCGAAGCAGCTCGGTCTGT
>DASYJJ010000258.1:0-5301 GCA_035996605.1 Rhodanobacteraceae bacterium | reverse complement strand
ACAACACAGGCATCGATCTCGATTACCAGACGCTGCAGAACAACATCGACGGCACGTTGCTCAGTCAGTTGCATCAGGCGCTTCCTCCAGGCGGCACGTACCAGTTCAATCACATTGAGACCGTCGGCACGACGAATACGTATAACGCGACGTGGAGTGCACAGGACATACCCTCGGGCTATTTCCCAACCGTCGAGAGCGGCGGCAACTGCAGCGACAGCATCTTCGCTGACGGATTCGACGGTCCCGCCGCGCCGTGCAACGGAAGCGCGTTCATCGACATCACGGGTACCGGTTTGGCGCTCAGCCTTTCGGACGACGCTAGCGCCAACGTCTCGATGCCGTTCTCGTTCAATTTCTACGGCTACATGTCGAATGAGGTGACGATTTCGAATAATGGCGGCGCGATCTTCAATTCGCCGTGGACTCCGCTCGATTTCCTGAACGTGCCGCTTCCGGCGCCCAATCTCCCAGGTCCGCCGGTTGCATATGCATTCCCGCTGTGGGACGACTTTTCCGATCAGTCGGGTCAGGTTTATACAGGCACGCGCGGTGTCGCTCCAAATCGCCAGTTCATCGTTGAGTGGTACAACCGCGTGCACTATGACGGCGCGTCGAACTCGGACGGCGCCACGTTCGAGATGATCCTCAACGAGAATGGCACTCTTCAGTTCGAATACGCCGACGTCGAATACACGGCGATCAATAATCTGTCCAACGATCCGGACGATTGCACCGGCGGCATGTGCGCAACAATCGGACTGCAGAAAGACACCGGCGTCTTCACGCAGTTCGCGGCTTTCCAAGCCGCCGTGACGGACAACTCCGGTATCCTATGGACGCCGACGAATCCGCAAGTGTTTACTTCTAGCGATACGGTCACGGTCAGCGTCGGCGCACCACAGATCGTCGTAAACCCGAGTGCGCTCAGCGGTACGGTGACCGCCGGCGCAACGAGCGCTCTTCCGTTTGCGATCGAGAACCATGGCGATCGCGATCTCAACTGGACGCTCGGCGAAGCCGCCGCATCCAACCTGCATTTCCCGCCCCCGGGCACTCGCTTCGCGATGCCGCTTGGCGATCCGGCGAAGGCGTCCGCGGGCCGTGCGCCACTCGCCGCATCGACGAAGGCCGGGAAGTCGCGCTCGATTCGCGCCCCGCTGATCAACGCTACGGTGCCGACGTTCGCCGCAGATATTTTCCAGAACAACATTGAAACGTTTGATGCGCTCGCGCCGCAAACCGTCAGCGTGATCGCTCCGATCAACGACGGAACCGGCTATGTCGGCGGAGCCTTCATTGATGGCGATTTCTCAAAGCTGTACGCGATCGCCGGAAACTTCGGCAGCAATCCGGACGATCTCTACACGATCGATACGACGACCGGCGTACCCACGCTCGTAGGCAGCGCGGCCAACGCCCCTGCCGAGGGATATGCGGGCCTTGCCTACGACTCTACGTCGGGGAATCTCTATGCCGCGTCATCGACCTGCGGAACGTCCTCGCACCTCTGGACTCTCGATCCCGCAGCCGCCGCTCCGACGGGTGTCGGCGAGATCATCGGAGCCCCCTGCATTATTGCGATTGCCGTCAACGCGCAAGGCGAGATGTACGGACTCGACATCGTCACCGATTCGCTTTACGCCATCGACAAGACCAATGGCAACGCCGCCTTGATCGGTTCGATCGGCTTCAACGCCAACTTCGCGCAGGACATGGCATTCGACCTGTCGACCGGCGTCCTCTACCTGGCGGGGTTCGATTTCGATGCACTGACCGACAGCATTTACACGCTCGACCTTCAGACAGGTGCCGCGAACATCATCGGACCGATCGGTGCATCGCTGGGCGAAGTCGACGCAATGGGCATCGAAACCGTCGGCGGCCCGTGCATGCAGCCGCAGGATCTGCCGTGGCTCTCGCTGAGCCCGGTCGCCGGTACCACATCGCCACTGGGATCCACTCCCGTCACTGCGTCGATCGACGGCACGGGCAGCGTTGCCGGTGACACGTTGTCTGGCACGGTTTGCGTGACGAGTAACGATCCGGTCAATAGGACGGTCGCCACACCGATCACGGTAAGCGTCACCGGTGCGCCACTTTTCCCGCCAGGTCTTGCGAAAACGTTCAGTCCGGCCACGGTTCAAGCCGGCGTGTCGAGCGCTCTGGCCATCGAGCTCGACAATACGATGAATGGAGCGGACATCTCGCTGACCGCGCCGTTGACAGATACGTTTCCACCGGGACTTGTCATCGCTGCCATTCCGAACGCTGCAAGCACCTGTGGCGGCAATATCACGGCTGTTCCTGGTTCCGATTCGGTAACGTTCGACGCGGCAGGCGCGGTAATTCCTGGCCTAGGTTTTTGTTTCGTCACAGTGGACGTGGCAGCGGCGTCAACCGGCAGTTACGCAAACGATATTCCCGCGGGCGCATTGCAGACGACTGCTGGCAGCAATACGTTTTCGGCCGATGCGACATTGCAGGTGGAGCTTGTCCCACCGACGATTACAAAAGACTTTAACCCGCTCTCCGTCGCCGTAAATACACCGAGCACACTGACCATAACGCTTGGCAATGCGAACGCGTCTGCGGACACTCTGAGTACGCCGCTGACCGACACGTTTCCAACCGGCGTGGTTGTCGCGGCGACTCCGAACGCATCGACAACCTGCGGTGGTGCGATCACCGCCGTCGCCGGTTCCGATTCGGTGAGCCTCGACGCCGCCGGTGCGCAGATTCCAGCCAACGGTTCGTGCACGATCCAGGTGGATGTCGAGTCGGCTGCGGCCGGTACGTATAGCAACGACATCCCCGTGGCTGCGCTGCAGACAAACGCTGGATCGAACGGCGCGCCCGCGGACGCCGATCTCGTCGTTACTCCATGACGCAATCGCCGTGATCGTGAGGCTTCGCGGCCTCGCGATCACGGTCGATCGTCAAGTGTCAAACGCGGTGACGATGCGACATCGTCGCGCCATATCGCAGCCGTGCGCAGATTCGGCGCTTATTTGATAGGCATCCCGGGCTTCGCGCCCTCGTCGGCTGCGAGCAAGAACAAGTCTGCTCCGCCGCTGCCCGCCGAAAGGATCATGCCCTCGGACATGCCGAAGCGCATCTTGCGAGGCGCTAGATTCGCAATGAACACGACATTGCGGCCGATCAACTTCGCGGGATCGTCGTACGCAGCGCGGATTCCTGAAAAGATCTGACGTTTTCCGAGTTCACCGGCATCGAGCTCGAAACGAAGCAGCTTGTCGGAGCCTTCGACGAACTCGCAGACCAGAACCTTGCCAATGCGAAAGTCGAGCTTCGCGAAATCGTCGATCGATATCGTCGTCATCGTTGCCTGATCGGTTCCGCTCTTTGAATCTGCCGGTTCAATGGAGCGCGTGGCCGATGATGCGCCGGACGTTGCGGTCGAGTCGGAATCCGCGCCTGCCAACGGGCCACCCGCGTCGCTTGGTTTCAGAGATTCTTTCGAAGCCTCGATCATCGCTTCAATCCTTTTCGGATCGATGCGATCGATCCGCGTGGCGAAGGGCCGGATCGTGTGGCCCAGCAACGGCTTGTCTGCGTCATGGAATCGGAACGTCGCAGTGCCGAGGAAATTGTCCGCAACGAGCCGCGCCATATTCGGGACGATCGGCGCGAGGTAGGTTGACAACAGGCGGAAAAAGTTGATCGCCAGCGTACAGGCGGCGTGCAGTTCAGCACGCTTCGCCTCGTCCTTCACGAGCTGCCACGGCGCCTTCTCAGCGACATAACCATTGGCCTCGTCTGCGACTTCAACGATCAGCCGCGTGACGGCTGCGTAGTCGCGTTGTTCGTAGAGCGCTCTGCACGCGGCCAGTTTCTTTGCCGCCAATTCGTAGCGTGAGCTTTCCGCATGCGGCAGTGAATCAGCAAGCTTGCCGTCGAAGAACTTGTACACAAACCCCGCCGTGCGGCTCGCGATGTTCACCCACTTGCCGACGAGATGCGAATTGACGCGTTCCTCGAACGCCTTCAGATCTAGATCGATGTCCGCCAGCGTCGGGCCGAGCAGCGTTGCGAGGTAATAACGCAGATAGTCCGGATCGAGATGATCGAGATAGGTGCGCGCGTTGATGAACGTGCCACGCGATTTGGACATCTTCGCGCCGTCGACGGTCATGAAGCCGTGCACGTACACCGCGGTCGGCGTGCGCAGGCCGGCGCCGCGCAACATCGCAGGCCAGAACAGCGTATGGAAATAGATGATGTCCTTGCCGATGAAGTGCACCATTTCGGTGCCGGACTTCGCGGCGGGATCGCGCTCGATATAATCATCGAAGCGGATCGGCGGGTCGGGATGCTTTGCGTTGTATTCCGCGCAGTAGTCGCGGAACGATGAAAGATATCCGATCGGCGCATCGACCCAGACGTAGAAATATTTGCCCGGCTGATCGGGAATTTCGAAACCGAAATACGGCACGTCGCGCGAAACGTCCCAACTGCGCAGCCCGTCCGCAAACCATTCCTGCAGCTTGTTGACGACTTCGCTCTGCAGTCCGCCTGCGTGCTCGCGATCCTTGAGCCATGTTTGCAGCATCGCCTCGAAGTCGGCGAGCTTGACGAAGAAATGCGTCGATTCCTTTTCAATCGGCTTGGCGCCGGAGACGACCGAATAGGGGTTGATAAGGTCGGTCGGGTTGTAGGTCTTGCCGCACACCTCGCACGAATCGCCGTATTGATCCTTGCTGTGGCAGTTCGGGCATTCGCCTTTGATGAAACGATCCGGCAGAAACATTTCCTTGACCGGATCGTAAAGCTGCTTGACCGGCCGCGATTCGGTGTGGCCGGCGGCGACCAGCGCATTCCAGATGCGATACGTGAGATCGCGGTTCGACGCGCTGTCCGTCGTCGAGTAGTAGTCGTGATCAACGCCGAAATCGCGAAGGTCGCGCTTGTGCTGCTCGAGCACGCCCGCGATCAGCGCCTGTGGCGTGATGCCTTCTTTCTCCGCGCGCAGCATGATCGACGTGCCGTGCGCGTCGTCCGCGCAGACAAAGTGAACCTCGTGCCCGGCCATCCGCATCGCCCGCACCCAGATGTCGGTCTGAATGTTCTCGAGCATGTGCCCGAGATGGATCGGACCGTTGGCGTAGGGCAGCGCGTTGGTGACGAGGATGGATCGTTTGTCTGCCGGGGACTTCATCCGTGGCTTGTTTCCGGTATTTGCTCGGGGGAATTATTGCATGTTGGGGTGAGAGGACTTGTTGGGAGGGGGCGTCTCTTTGTTTGTATGCGCGCGTTTTTGTCGCTTCGTGTTCAGAGGGT
>DASYJJ010000257.1:0-4439 GCA_035996605.1 Rhodanobacteraceae bacterium | reverse complement strand
CGAGGGCGAAGTTCGCCGGCTGCTCGATTTCTGCGGACTTCCGTTCGACGAGGCCTGCCTTCGTTTCCACGAGAGCACTCGCACGGTGCGCACCGCGAGCGCTGCGCAAGTGCGCGAACCGTTGCGCGCCGATACGGCGCGTGCGGATCGCTATGGGGCGCTCCTTGATCCGCTGCGCAAGATGCTTGTCGCGACGCGCGAATTTTGAGACTCGGCTCGCCAAACCTTCGGCCATTCTGAGAAGGCGGATTCGTCACGACACGTTCCGCCAATGTTCGTCATGGCGCCGAGGACAAACAGACAGTCAACCGGTCAGGAGAACATAAAACGCCGTGTTGAGGACAGCCCACCCTGCTTGAAAGCCGAATAGCCCGAAGTACGGAAGCATTGAGCAAAAATTACGGTGCTGAATACCTAGAGTAATTCCGGTAATGAGTGTGGCAATAGGAAGAAGCCATATTGCCGTGAGGTCGCAATCGATGGTCCAGGTCCAAGGGGAATCGGAAAGCGGACCTCGATCTGGGATAGGCCAGAAATAGGCAACTTCGACCGCAGGCACCGCGTAAAGGAGAATTGTTGCAGTCGCCAATAGCCGAATGATTCGGGGCGAGTTCGTTTTCGATAGTGATGCGAATACCACCGCGGGCATGGCGCCCACCAGTAGCAACCCACCGATAATCTGTCTGAGAGACACGCCTTCCCACATGCTTCCTAAATTACGGCGGCCATAAAAAAAGCGGACATTGCTGTCCGCTTTTCTTTCGGCGCTGTGGGTTGACTACGCGGCGCCCTTCTCTTCCTCGGCAACCGCCTTCATCGACAGGCGAATGCGACCCTGCTTGTCCACTTCGAGCACCTTGACCTTGACGATGTCGCCTTCCTTGAGCTTGTCGGAAACTTTCTCGACGCGCTCGTTGGAAATCTGCGAGACGTGCACGAGTCCGTCCTTGCCGGGGAGGATCGTCACGAACGCGCCGAAATCCATCAGCTTGGCGACCTTGCCTTCGTAGATGCGTCCAGGTTCAACGTCGGAGACGATCTGCTCGATGCGTTTCTTGGCCGCATCCGCGGCTTCGCGGTTGACCGAAGCGATGACGACAGTGCCGTCGTCGCTGATATCGATCGTCGCGCCGGTTTCCTCGGTGATCGAACGGATCGTCGTGCCGCCCTTGCCGATGACTTCGCGGATCTTGTCCGGATGGATCTTCATCGTGAGGAGGCGCGGCGCGAACTCGCTCATTTCGGTGCGCGAGGTCGTGATGACCTTGGCCATCTCGCCGAGAATGTGCAGACGGCCACGCTTGGCCTGCGCCAGCGCCGTCTTCATGATCTCTTCGGTGATGCCGTCGATCTTGATGTCCATCTGCAGCGCGGACACGCCGTCGGCAGTGCCGGCGACTTTGAAATCCATGTCGCCGAGATGATCTTCGTCGCCGAGGATGTCGGAGAGCACGACGAAATCGCTGCCTTCCTTGACCAGGCCCATCGCGATGCCCGCGACGGGCGCCTTGATCGGCACGCCGGCGTCCATCATCGCCAGCGAAGAGCCGCACACCGAAGCCATCGAAGAAGAACCGTTCGATTCGGTGATCTCGGAGACCACGCGCAGCACGTACGGAAACGATTCCATGGTCGGCTTGACGGCCTGCACGCCGCGCTTGGCAAGTCGGCCATGGCCGATTTCGCGGCGCTTGGGACCTGCCATTCGACCGGTTTCGCCGACAGAGAACGGCGGGAAGTTGTAGTGGAACAGGAATGGATCCTTTGATTCGCCTTCCGGCGCATCGACGATCTGCGCATCGCGTGTGGTGCCAAGCGTGACGACAACCAGCGCCTGCGTCTCGCCACGCGTGAACAGCGCCGAGCCATGCGTGCGCGGCAATACGCCGACGCGCACCGTGATCGGGCGGATGTCCTCGAGGTTGCGGCCGTCGATGCGCTGCTTGGTTTTCAGAACACCGTCGCGCAGCGTGCGGTATTCGAGATCGGCGAATTCCTTGGAAAGGTCGGCCGGCAGCCAGCCCTTGGCTTCGGCCTGATCCTTCAGCGATTCGAGTACGTCCTTCTTCAATGCGTTGATCGCATCGCGGCGCTGCAGCTTGTCGCGGATCTGGAATGCGTCGGCGAGCGTGTTGCCGAGCGCGCCCTTCAGCGCGGTGACGAGCTCGGTGTTCTGCGCGGGCGGCTGCCAGTTCCACGACGGCTTGGCTGCTTCGACCGCGAGCTCGCTGATCGCGTGGATTGCTTTCTGCATTTCGCGATGACCGAACGTGACCGCGCCGAGCATGACTTCTTCGCTCAGGAGCTTGGCTTCGGACTCGACCATCAGCACCGCGTTCGCGGTACCCGCGACGACGAGATTGAGATCCGAAGTCTCAAGTTCCGTCTGCGTCGGGTTCAAGATGTACTTGCCATCGGCATAACCGACGCGCGCGGCGCCGATAGGTCCCTTGAATGGGACGCCGGAAAGAGTCAGAGCGGCCGACGCGCCGATCAGCGCGGGAATATCGCCGTCGACTTCGGGATTCATCGAAAGCACGGTCGCGATGACCTGCACTTCGTTCTTGAATTCCTCTGGGAACAGCGGGCGCACCGGACGATCGATCAGGCGCGAAGTCAGCGTTTCCTTTTCGGTCGGGCGGCCTTCGCGCTTGAAGAAGCCGCCGGGAATACGGCCGGCCGAGTAGAACTTTTCCTGGTAGTCGACGGTGAGCGGGAAGAAATCCTGCCCTTCGCGCGCCTTGGGCGCTGCGACCGCAGTGACCAGCACGACCGTACCGCCCATGCTGACCATCACCGCACCGCCGGCCTGGCGGGCGATTTCACCCGTCTCAAGCGTCACCTCATGATTTCCGTACTGGAACGACTTGCTGACTTTTGCCACGTTGTTTTCCTGATGTGCGGAGCGGCCCCATGGCCGTTCTCGCTAGCTGCATGCGTAGATCGGAGCGTGCTTCACTTGAGCAGTGTGGCCACGGATGGCCGCCTCTAGACTTTTGCGTGCCGCCGCTTCTGAGATTGGTGCACCGTGTCCGATGCAGCGTTCAGGGACGAACGCAAAAAATTACCTGCGAAGGCCCAAGCGCTCGATGAGCGTCTTGTAGCGATCGCCATCTTTGTTCTTGAGATAGCCGAGCAGGCGACGGCGCTGATTGACCATCTTCAAAAGGCCACGGCGCGAGTGGTGATCCTTCTCATGATCGGCGAAGTGCTTGGTCAGGTGTTCGATGCGCGCGGAAAGCAGCGCAACCTGGACTTCGGGCGAACCCGTGTCGTTGGCCGCGCGACGATAATCCGCGATGACTTTGCTGGTCTGTTCGTTGGAAAGAGACATCTCTATGAATCCTGGAAGCGAGAGCGAGACTTGCGGACAGCCACTCGGCGAGGAAATCCCTAGCGGACTTCGACGCGCGCGGTGTGGCGGTTCGCAAGCCCCGCGGGTTGGAGATAGATGCTGCGGTGAACAAGGTATTTTACCTGCCCGGGGCCCGATAAAACAAGCGCTTACACAACCGGGATCGCGTCTCTAGCGGCGCTGCACCGGATTGAAGCCGCGCCGGCTTCGAAGGCATCCGTCCGCCCCGCGCTCGACGAGCGCGACTGCCCTGCCATCCCCATCCACGGCGATGCAACCGCCTTCGGGCGCGCCATCGAAGAAGACCGGCTGACCCTGGCGCAGGCGTTCGGCCTCGTCATCGTCCACGACGAGCCTCGGGTGACCGGCGAGTCCTTCCTCCAGCGGCAAGAGCAGCGCGTCCAGGGCCGCCTCACCCGCGCCGGAGCCCACTTCGCGAAGCTCATCGAGTGTGTGCATACGCGGATCCGTGAACGGCTCGATCCAGAGCCTGCGCAGCAAGACCACATGCGCGCCACAGCCGAGCCGCTCGCCGAGATCGCGCACGAGGCTGCGCACGTAGGTTCCGGACCCGCATTCGACTTCGATTCGCAATGCGTCCGGGCGACGTTCGATCAGCTCGAACCGGTGGACATCGACCTCGCGCGGCGGCGGTTCGACCGCTTCGCCGCGACGCGCGAGCTTATACATGCGCTCGCCGCCACGCTTGATCGCCGAATAAACCGGCGGCACCTGTGTGATGCGGCCGGCCAGCGAGCCCATGGCCGCACGAATCGTCGCATCGTCCAGCGCCGGCACCGCCCGGGTTTCCACGATGCGTCCGTCCGCGTCGTCGGTGTCCGTCGTCGCGCCGAGTCGACACTCGCACGCGTACGCCTTGCGCGAACCGAGCAGCAGGCCGGCGATCTTGGTCGCCTCGCCGAAACAGAGCGGCAAAAGTCCCGTTGCCAGCGGATCGAGGCTTCCGGTGTGGCCCGCCTTCGCCGCGCCGTAGAGTCGGCGGACGATCTGCAAGGCCTGGTTCGAGCTCACGCCTTGCGGCTTGTCGAACAGGAGGATGCCGTGCACGTCGCGATCGGGTTGT
>DASYJJ010000256.1:0-3001 GCA_035996605.1 Rhodanobacteraceae bacterium | reverse complement strand
CGGCGATTCTCCGACTCGGACGTCTCGTCTATCCGTTCATCCAGTCCGAATTGTTCCTGCCGTGGACGCCGGAAGAATTCACCGAACGGGTTCAGGCGACGATCGAATTCTTCGTCGCGCACGGCCTGCTGCAGGCCGATGCGGACGGACGCGTGATCACGCGCACGCCCGGACAAAGCGATGCCGCGTTCCGCTTGCGCGCGCTCGCGCGCAACCTGCTGCCGGCGATAGAGCGCTACTACATCGCTCTCGCATTACTGGTGAAGAACGGACCGCACACGCTTTCCGCCGGCGAGCTCGAGACCTTGTGCTGGCTCACCGCGCAGCGCCTTTCGCTGCTGCACGAGCTCAACGCACCGGAATTCTTCGACCGCTCGCTGTTCCGAGGTTTCATCCAGAAGCTGCGCGAGCGTCGCGTCATCTTCGCCGACGAGAACGGCAAGCTCGATTTCGATCCCGATCTCAACACCGTCGCCAAGGATGCGCGCGTGATCCTGAGCCGCGAGATTCGTCACGGCATCCTGAAGCTGACGCCGGAGAAGCAGGCCGCGCTGACGCAAGCTTCGCAGGAAGACGGCAAGACCTCGGCGTAGTCGCCGTCGTTCGCGCCGCCTCGCGCGCTGCGGCCGCTGCACGCGTCACCTTTCCATCTCGTCGTCCCGGCAAAAGCGGGGATCCGTTAACGGCTTCGCGATCGCAACGCCAGTACCCGTCGTCCCGGCGAAAGCCGGGACCCATTTGCTGCTTTTCGCCGAAGATCAAAATGGATCCCGGCTTTTGCCGAGACGACGACAAGTGGTAGCACGCTGCCGGCGACATGCGTGCGCTCGCATATGCCCAGGTCAGATTTGCATATCGAGCGCGAGCACGCGCGGGTCACGCATCAAGATCCGGAATCAACTTGTTCTCGAGATACGCGATCATGTCCTTGAGCTTCAACTTGCGTTTCTTGAGCCGCGACAGCTGCAGCTCGTCGCTGCCCGCATCGAGCGCAAGGCGCGCGATCGCCGCATCGAGATCGCGATGCTCGATCTTGAGTTCGGTGAGCTTGCGTGCGATGGCGGCCGGATCTTCGGGAAACATGCGGGCCTCGGCGACGGCGCCAGTGTAGCGCTGGCGCGGCAAGTCGGGGATGCTGTTTCGGCGCACAAGCGAGCATCGCCGGGATATCGATCACGCCCGAGTCGATGTTTCCGGAGCCGAGATCGGATTGATGGCGGGATCGATCGCCATCACGAGGTCGGCGATCGATGCGACGACCGCATCGCAATCGATCGTATCGACAGGCTGATCTTCGGTGTACCCGTAGCCGACGAGGACGACCGGCATTCCTGCCGCCCGCGCCGCGATGGCGTCGTTCGAAGAGTCGCCGACCATGAGACACGACGCCGGCGCAACGCCAAGCCGCGCCGCCGCGTGCAGCAACGGCGCGGGGTCGGGTTTGCCTTTCGGCAGCGCGTCGCCGCCCTGCGCGAATTCGAAATAACGATCGAGACCGACCTGCGCAAGCAGCGCGTCGGAAAACGCCTGCGGCTTGTTGGTCACGCAGCACAGTGCGAGGCCGAGTCTTTTCGCATGCGCGAGTCCTTCGCGCACGCCGTCGTATACGCGCGCGGTGCGGCCGTTGTGCGCGCCGTAGTGATCGAGAAAAACCTCGCGCGCGTGCCGGTGCACGTCGAGCGCAGCGTTGCCGTCGCGAGCGCCGGTCAGCACGCGATGCAGCAGCACGTCGACGCCGCGGCCGATGTAGCTTCGCACGATCGCGTCATCGAGCGGCGGGCGATCAAGCTGATGCAACGTCGCGCCAACCGCAGCGGTGATGTCCGGCGCGGTATCGACCAGCGTGCCGTCGAGATCGAACAGGATCGCGCGCACGCCGGAAAGGAATTGCATGTTCTTCAGGCGGCCTTGGCGTATTCGCGCGCGATGCGTTCGAGCGCGACCGGTCGAATCGACGCGGCGCGACCGGCGCTGCCGAATGCCTCGAAGCGCGCCTTGCAGACATCGCGCGCCGCGGCGACCGAAGCCTTGAAGAACTTGCGCGGATCGAATTCGCCCGGGTCCTTCACGAGCGCGCGCCGGATTGCGCCGGTCATCGCGAGGCGGATGTCGGTGTCGATGTTGACCTTGCGCACGCCGTGCCGGATGCCTTCGACGATCGCCTCGATTGGAACGCCATAGGTTTCCTTGATCGTGCCGCCGTTGTCGCGGATCACCTTCAGCCACTCCTGCGGTACGGATGACGAGCCGTGCATGACGAGGTGCGTCGATGGAATGCGCGCATGGATCGCCTTGATGCGTTCGATGTCGAGGATATCGCCGGTCGGCGGCCGCGTGAACTTGTACGCGCCGTGCGAAGTGCCGATTGCGACGGCGAGTGCATCGACGCCGGTCTTCGCGACGAAATCGGCGGCCTGGTTCGGATCGGTCAGGAGCTGCGAATGATCGAGCACGCCTTCGGCGCCGGAACCGTCTTCCTCGCCGGCGGTGCCGGTTTCAAGCGAGCCAAGACAACCCAGCTCGCCTTCGACCGATACGCCGACCGCGTGCGCCATGTCGACCACTCGGCGCGTGACCATCACGTTGTATTCGTACGTTGCAGGCGTTTTCATGTCTTCCTTCAGCGATCCGTCCATCATCACGCTGGTGAATCCCGATCGGATCGACGCCTGGCACACGGCGGGACTCGCGCCGTGATCCTGATGCAGGCAAACGGGAATCTGCGGATAGTGTTCGACCGCCGTAAGCACGAGATGGCGCAGGAACGGCTCACCGGCGTAGCTGCGCGCACCCGCCGATGCCTGCAGGATCACCGGGCTATCGACTTCCTCGGCTGCCTGCATGATCGCGTGGATCTGTTCCATGTTGTTGACGTTGAACGCGGGCAGGCCGTATGCGTGCTCGGCGGCGTGGTCGAGGAGTTGCTTGAGGGAGATGAGGGCCATAGAGGTGGTCTCGAGGAGTGGAGGGTTGTATCCCTTCTCCCGCTTGCGGGAGAAGG
>DASYJJ010000255.1:0-6676 GCA_035996605.1 Rhodanobacteraceae bacterium | reverse complement strand
GAACTGCTGCGTTCACACGAGCGCGCGGGCATCTTGGATGAAGCACCGCGCTTTGCGGAAAGCCCTTCCGTACAGCCGTCACTGACCGCTGGCGCGAGCCTGGGGCCATGGCGCATCGAAAGGATGATTGGCCGCGGCGGCATGGGCGAAGTCTATTTGGCACACCGTGCCGACGGCGCCTTCGAACAAAGGGTTGCGCTCAAGCTGCTGCGCCGGGAATCCGGTGGCGAAATGCCGCGATTCCATGCCGAGCGGAAGATTCTGGCGCGCCTCGAACATCGTGGCATCGCGCGCATTCTCGATGGCGGCGTGGCGGCGGACGGGCGTCCTTACACCGTCGTCGAGTACGTCGAAGGGCGATCGCTCTCCGAATTCTGCTCCGAGCGCCGCGCTTCGCTGCAGGAGCGCTTGACGCTGTTCATGGAGGTTTGCGATGCCGTGGCATTCGCGCACCGCAATCTTGTGATTCACCGCGACCTGAAGCCAGACAATGTGCTGGTCGACACCAAGGGCACCGTCAAGCTGTTGGATTTCGGCATAGCGAAACTACTCGATGCCGCGGGCACAGCGGGCGACGGCTTGAACACTGTCGCCCCGTTCACGCCCGACTATGCGGCGCCCGAGCAGCTCAGCGGGGAGCCGGTGACGACAGCGACGGATGTCTACGCGCTCGGCGTCGTGCTATTCGAACTACTCACCGGCGAGCGCCCGCTGCCGACTCGGGGCTTGCCGTCCGGCCGAGCGCTGAAACTCCTGCTGGATCGCCAAGCACCACCGGCAAGCCGCATCGCACGCGCGAATGCCGATGCGCCGTTGCCGCCGCGCCTGCTCGCCGGCGATCTCGACGCGATCGCAGCCAAGTGTCTGCGCAAAGAGGCGAGCCATCGCTACGAGACTGTCGACGCGCTCAAGGACGATATCGAACGACATCTGCGGCACGAGCCTGTGCTGGCTCGCAGCGGCGCTCACGCCTATGTCGCGCGACGGTTCGTTCGCCGTCATTGGCTCCTGCTCGCCGGTGTGCTCTCGCTCGTCGTCGCGATGGGCGCAGCGGCCCTTTACGCTGAAAACGCGCGCATGCACACCGAGCAGGCTTTGCGTCGTGCCGATGCGGTGCGCTATTTCATCGTCGATCTGTTTCACCAGAACGATCCGGCGGCCGGCAACGGCAGAGCGATGAGCGCGCGGGATCTGGTCGATCTCGGTGCGCGTCGGGTTGAATCAGGCTTCGGAGACGATCTCGACACACAGATCGAGCTGCTCGGCGTCAGCGGAAATCTCTACAGCTCATTGGGCGAATACCAGCGGAGCGCTGAGTTGCTCGCGAAACGCCTCGATCGCGCGAAGCACGCGTATGTCGCCGAGGATCCACGGCTCATCGAAGCCGAGCTCGACATGGGCAGCGCCGAAGTCAGCGCGGAGCACTTCGACGATGCGGCGAGGCTGCTCGACGGTGCTTTGGGTCTTACAGCACAGCGCGCCGAGACGCGGTCGCTACGTGCACGCATCTTGCTCGAGCTCGGAGCCCTCGAATCTCAGCGCGACAACGACCAGAAAGCCATCGCATGGGCGCAACAGGCGATCGACTTGCTTGAAGAATCCTCGTCGACACCGAGCGCCGATCTCGCCCGCGCGTTGATGGAGCGCGGCTTGTACACGTTCGACGCAGGACATATCGCCGAAGCCGAGCAGCCATTGCGCGATGCCCTTGGCCGGATCAATCCACAAGCGCCGGAAACCTTCAACACGCTGGTCGATGCGCGCGATACGCTGGGAAAAGTCCTCACGTCGCTCGGACGTTTCGACGAAGCGATTCCTCTATTGCGCGAGAACGCGGCGTCGATCCGGCAGTTCTGGGGCGATCAGCATCCACGACTGGGCGATGCGCTGCACCAGCTCGGCTCCGCATTGCGTCAAAGCGAGGACATCGAAGCGGCGATCCCGGCATTCGAGGAAGCGCTCGCGATCTATGAACGAAGCTACGGCGCGGATCACAGCTATGTCGCGACGACGTTGACGAGTCTCGGTCAGACCCTGACCGCCGCGGGCCGCCATCAGGAGGCGATCGACGATTTGTTGCGTGCGCGGGCGATTTATCTGAAGGCCCTGGGTCCCTCGCATACGCACACGGCTGTCAGCACGATCGCTCTTGCGAGTGCGCGTCTCGCTGCGGGCGATCCGAAAGCAGCGGAAGCCGGTTTTCGCGAGGCGCTCGACACGTTCGCCAAGATCGGCGACGGTCATCATATCTACGCCGAAGCTGCGCGCCTGGGACTTGGCAAGGCGCTGTCGGCGGAACAGCGTTATGCGGAGGCCGAAGCGCCGCTCAGCCAGTCGAAGGAACGATTCGTCAAGGAGTTCGGGGCGGACGATCGGCGTGCGATCGATGCCGACGTGACGCTCGTGCATTGTTTGCTCGAGACCGGGCGCCGCGATGATGCGCGCTCACTGCTCCTGCTTAGCGAGCAAGCGGTAGCGGCGTCGAACCGCGACGTACGGGTCCAGCGCAGGGCGTTGGAGAAAGCCCGCCGCGAGCTTGATGCGGGCTGATGGACGGTCGGAATATCCGACATTGAGCATCTGCAGCGTGTTTCAGCGAAACGCTGCCTAGCTAGTTTTCGCGAGCTCCCGATGCAGCCATGCGCGCGCGAGCATCCAGTCTCGGCGCACCGTCCTCTCGGAAATGCCGAGCGCGCAGGCTGTCTCCGCGTCGTCATAGCCGCCGAAGTAGCGGCATTCGACGACCTGCGCCAGGCGTAAGGAATCGCGCGCGAGACGACCGAGCGCGTCGTTCAGTGCCAGCATCGTCGAATCGTCATCGGTTGCGACATCGATGGCCGCACTGATGGGCAAGTTGTCGACGCCGTTGCCGCGCTTGCCCGCAAGGCGGGCCACGGCATGACTGACCAGCGCATGGCGCATTGCGAGCGCGGCGGCGCGCAAAAAGTGCTCGTCGGTGTTCCATCCTTGAGTGCCGCGCAATTTCAGATACGCCTCGTTGACCAGCGCCGTCGTCTGCAACGTATTGCCGGCGCCAACGCGATGGCGTTCCCGGTGGGCGAGCCGCTTCAGATCGTCGTAGAACAACGGCGTCAGATGGTCCGCCAATGTGCGGACTTCGGGCGGGAGCGCGACGTCCCACTGCCCGGACGAAGGGGAAGCAAGCGGCACGTCGGGCTCGTTCATGTTCGAAAGTATAACGCTCGACCCCATCCCCTGAGATTGAACCGGAGGGCGGTGCGCTCGATCGCTGCAGGTGCAAGCGCGCAACCCTTGGCCGGATTCGGGATGCTTTCCTGTTTATAGGTCAGACGCCGCCGGATCGAATGACAGCCCGGTGATGGACCGGGACCCAGAGCCCGCTCCGAATAAGTTTGCATCGACGCGGCGGCGTCCCACGTTTCCGAAGAATTCAATCCGACGAAAGGGAGTTTCGACATGCACATCGCAATACGTTCCACGCTGATGACTGCCGCCTTACTGCTCGCCATGGGGAGCACGGCGCTGCAGGCCGGGTCCTTCACCTATCAGGGCCGCCTGAACGACGGCGGCCAGCCCGCGAACGGACACTACGATCTCAAGATCGGACTGTACGGCGACGAGCACAGCACGGTCCCGCTGTTCCCGCCCGTTACCGTGTTCGGTGTCGACGTGCATGAAGGCAGCTTCAGCACTCCGCTCGATTTCGGCAACAGCGCGCAGAATGGCGGCTGGATTGGCGTTTCGGTGCGGCCTGCGGGATCCGGTGATTTCGCCGCGCTTTCCGGACGCTCGCGCGTCGAGCCGAATGGCACGTGTGATTCGTCCTGGCTGCTCAGCGGCAATGTCGCGATCGTCGGATCACCCAGCGTTCTCGGTTTCTCGAATGAAGCCGATCTGGTATTCGAGACCAACGGTGCGGTCGCGGGCATGTTCCACCCGATCCCCAGCAACGGCGGCAGTTCGTTCACCGCGGGCGCGGGCCATGCATCGGCGAATCGGTCCGTGTCGCTGAACTTCGGCTACGCCGAAGCGTCCGACAGCGTTGCGGCCGGCTATTCCGCTGTCGTTGCAGCGGGCCATAGCGGCAGCTTCGTATTCGGCGACGACACAGCCGGCGATTTCACCACGACGGCGCCGCAGCAATTCATCGTGCGTGCCGGTGGCGGCGTAGGCCTCAATACGAACTCGCTGCATTTCGGCTCGGACGACGTGGTCATCGCCGCCCGCCAAGGCAGTGGCGCTGACGCCGACAGCGATCTGGCCTTTACGACCGTTTCTGGTTTCTACGGACGCATCTACCTGGCCAACGACACGGGGATCCTGAATGTCTACGGCGACGGCGGCGTCCACATCAACAATCCCGTCGGTATCGACGGCGCGCTCGACGCGAAATCGCTGAGTATCCAAGGCACCGCGAGCAAGTCGACCGCGGGCGGCTGGAAGGCCAATTCCGACGTCCGCATCAAGCAGGACATCGTGCCAATCGCGAACGCGCTGGACACGCTGGCGAAGTTGCGCCCGGTGACTTTCCGCTACACCGATGCCTATCGCGCCGATCATGCCGGCATCGACGACCAACGCTACTACAACGTGATTGCGCAGGAATTCGCCGAGGTCTTTCCGGATGCGGTCAAAGGCTCCGGGGAATATCTCGAAGGCGCACCGAAGACACCGGACAACGAGATCCTGCAAGTGGATACCTACCCGGCGCAGATCGTCGCAATCGCGGCGGTGCAAGAGCTTGCGCAGAAAAATGCAGCGCTGCAGGCGAAGGTGGAACGCTTGATGGCGCGCGTCGAGAAGCTCGAAGCGGCGCGAGGCCATTGACATGAAGACCGCGAGCCAGCGAGCCAACCGGCAACGAATTCTCGCAATCTCCTTGGCGTTGTGTGCGACGGGTACTTGCGGCGCAAGTGTTGTCGGAGTGGACACGCCGGCCCACCGGTTCCAGATCGACGCACACGTCGTCTCGCAGCAGATGCCGCAGACGGGCAGTGGTCTCGATCTGAACGCGGCAGTGTCCATGAGCCGTTCGACCTTCGTGGGTGGCGGCTATTCGCTCAGCGCCCGCGCGATCGCAAGCCCGTACGAATGCGGGGGCGACACGATCTTTGCGGACGGGTTCGATCTCTGAATCCGCATCGCAACTCGGCATTGTTCTTTGCCTATCGCACATCAGGGGAATCGCAATGACGCCAACACAAACCTTCGGAACACGTCGCAGGCTGGCCACAGTGGTTGCCACGATGTCGCTGGCTTTGTCGCCGTGCGCGCCTGCACATGGCCGAGATGGCCGCAACAGACAGGCGGTGCCCGACGTTGAGCCATCGGTTTCGAAGACGTTCGACCCTGCCACTATTGGACTCAGCGCTGCGAGTCTGGTCACGATCACGCTGACCAATCCCAACTCCACCGCAGCGGTACTCACGGGGGAACTCGATGATGTGCTCCCTGCATCAGTCGTGATCGGAGGCGGCGCCGGTTCAACGACTTGTCCGAATGGAAACGTCAGCGCTATCGCGGGATTCCCGGTGTTCGCATTGGGTTTGGGCGCGGAAATCCCTGCTCAAGGCTCATGCACGGTTACGGTTTGTGTGACGACGGACACGGCCGGCACTTACACCAACACGATTCCGGCGGGTGCGTTGCAGACAGACATGGGCAACAACATCGACCCCGCAAGCGCGATCCTGATGGCGACCGATGACGTGATCTTTGCGGATCGATTCGATGGCCAGTGCGTCAATTGACTCGTGCCTTAGTTGCCCGCGTATTGCGGGATGATGGAAGACGATTGCATTCGCGTTGGCCTTGCCTCGCACGGCCGCGCGATTTCACCCGACGATCGGCAGCAACGTCGACGCGTCGATCGGTTCTTGCGAGATTGAAGACAGCGAGACGAGGATTCTTCGTGGATCGGCGTTAGGGTTCGAAATCATTGACAAACACAATGTCCACTGCCGGATCGAGCGCCACCACGAAAATATCCGGTTCGCCGTTGGTATCGTTCGGCACCAAGTCGTTCGCGGTCGAGCGGAACCCAGCCCATCTGCCGTCCGCCGAGATCGTCACGCCGTCACAACCCAGCGGCGCAAACGCTCCGCTCGCCGAGATGCAGGCGCTGCCAAGTCGCCCAAGCGAAAGATCGGCGACCACGGCGTCGTCGCCCACCTGTAAGTAGTGAGGAACCAGCTGATTTTCCGCCGTGAAAGCAAGCCGATTGCCGTCCGCGCTCAGCTGCGGCAAAGCGATGCCATATCCGATAGGGACGGGCGTACCGTCGCTGGTCGCGCTGATCAGGGTCACGGCGCCGCTCGTTAGATTCTTGAGCAGCAAAGTATCGCTGGTGTTGCCGGGAAAGTTGGTCGCAAGGTCGGAGGAAAAAGCGACCAGATGGCCATCTTCGGACAGGGCTATGTCCGACAACGGCTCGACACTCGCATTCGCCGGGGCGCCGCTGGCAGTCACACTGACGAGCGTGGAAGCCGCCGTAGCGACATCGTATAAATAGAGGCTATAGAGACCGCTCCCGCCGCCGAGAGCGAACGGGTAGTTTGACTGCAGCAGCACCGCACTACCGTCAGCGGAAATGGTCATGTAGTCGGATGTGCCAGCCAGACAAGCGTTGTCGAGAACAGGACATATCGGCTGCAACGTGCTCGCTCCGCCGGAAAAATTCACGACATATAAGTTT
>DASYJJ010000254.1:0-1611 GCA_035996605.1 Rhodanobacteraceae bacterium | reverse complement strand
ATTCAGCTGCGATCCGGCGCAGTTCCAGCAACGCCACTACGGCGAGTTCGTGACGTTTCTGCCCTACGTGCGGCGATTTCTGTACGGGGAAGGAAAGGGTCGCGGCGGCGCCGGAGCGATCGATTCGCCCATCCGCGTTTTCCGCCGCAAAGACATCGCCGCGGTCAGGGTAACGCTTCCCGGGCCCGACGCCGCGCCGTTGACGCTCGACGTCGCGCACGTCGACTTGTGCTTCTTCTACGACATCGACGTCGTGATCCTGGTCGTCGAGATCTTCGCCAACGATCTTCCGCTCGCGCTCGTCCAGGACACCTTGCATCGGTTCGGTCGCGCGTATCCGACGTACTGGGAGGAGGATGGGACCGGAGGCCATTGCCTGGCGCGCGCGGAGTGGCTCGGGCGTGACGGCAGCGTGCGTTCCGTCTCCGACTACGAGCAGCGAGAGCGCTATCTAGCGTTCGTCGGCCAGTATCGCGCGCCGCGCTTTGCGGACCACTGGACGTACCTGCTGCGGCCGCTCGTTCCCGATAATTCCGGCGAAAAGGGCTTGATCCGTTACCGGCAGATCGAATACAGCCGCATGCCGGTGCTGGCCTACGTCGCGATGGACGACGCGCGATCGCTGACGCGCGCCGATTTCGTTCGACTGGGGCTGGTGACGAGCGCGGGATCCTCGGATGCGTTGCCGTACTCGGCCCGCTATGTTCGGGACTTCGAGGATCGCTACTGCTATGACCAGTTCTGGAACGAGGAGCGCGTGGGGAAACCCGGTACGCGGCTCATGTCATGCGGCCACGCGTTCGTAATGGTGGGCGATGCGGGCGAGCCGTTCTTCGTCGATCGCGAAGCCGGCATGCTCGGTCAGTTTCGCCACCAGTACTTTCTGCTCTTTCTGATTCCGCACATCCACAAGGCGACGCTGCTGATGTTATCCGACCGCATGGTCGATGCGCTCAATCACCTGGTTATCCACGATGCCGAATCGGTCAAGCGCTTCAAACGCACGATTCGCCAGTTGCGCGAGATTTTCCTGCGCTTCACGCATCGCTACTGGTTTCACGAAGTGTCCGACCAGCCGCAGGCGAAGGAGCTCTACCGGATGACGGCGAATTATCTCGGCACCGATCGGCTGTACGCTGAGACCCGGGAAGAATTGGGTGACATGAGCGACTACCTGGAAAGCGACACGCTGCGCCGGCAGGCCAACACTGTCGTGCGGCTGACCGTTGTGACGGCCTTCGGCTTGGTCGGTACCGTTGCCACCGGCTTTCTCGGCATGAACCTGCTCGCGCTCGCCGAGGCGCCGTTCTGGGAGAAAGTCGGCTATTTCATGCTCGTGCTCGTTCCGACCGCGGCGATCACGTTCTATACGATCGTCAAGTCGAAACGGCTCTCGGACTTTCTCGAAGCGCTATCCGATGAGCGGCTGCCGGCCGCCGCCAAGTTCCAATCGCTGGTCGACGTCTGGCGAGACCGGCCACGGAAATTGCCGTAATCGGCTGCGCCGATTCGCTGCCGCTGCGCAAACTAGCCCAGGTCGTGAAATAGTGACGGGAATCCACCTCGACTCGTCTCCCGGTTTAAAGGCGCCGGCGACTTGATGGAATGATC
>DASYJJ010000253.1:0-13025 GCA_035996605.1 Rhodanobacteraceae bacterium | reverse complement strand
ACGCAGGCCTCGTTCCTGGCGCAGTCGATGGCAGATCGCATGCGCGCGAACTCGCCCCAGGTCTGGGCCGGGGCCTATGCCACGGCTTATCCGTCGGGCGACTCGGACCCATGCGGCGGCGGTGGCATATGCACTCGCGTAAACGTCGCGATCCGCGACAAGGCCGTTTGGAGCACGCAGCTGACCGATCAGCTTCCGAACGGAACAGCAGCGATCGCTTGCGTGCCGACGGCTGGCGTAACCGTGAGCGTTCAAGACCAGCAGAATGGTGCGCCGTATGCCGGCTTGTGCGCCATAGACATTCTCTGGAGCGAATCCAACCTGGACCGCAACGCTGCCGATACAGCCCCGGTGCAGCAAACCTTTGCATGGGTGTTCCAGCCATGAGCCCGATTGTCGTTTCCTCCTGCAGAATCAAACTTCCCGCGCCGCATGGACATGCGCGCTTGGCAGGCTTCAGCCTGATAGAGCTGATGGTCGCGATCACGCTGGGCATTCTGCTCAGCATTGGCATCGTTACGCTGTTCGGCGCGACGAGCACGACCAACCAGGTTCAGGACTCGCTCGCACGTTTGCAGGAAAACGGCCGCTACGCGCTGACGCGTATCACCGATGACTTGCGCATGGGCAGCGCCCAATATTGCGGAAGCTCGAGCAGTCAGGGCTGGACCGATCCTGCCGGTAACGATGGTCCGATCTATCCCGCGCTCACCATCCTGTCGAATGCCAACGGCGTCTCGTCGGGTGCGAGTGGCTCGTTCCCTGACAGCGGCGGACTTCTCGGTGTACTTCCCGCGCCGGGATCGACCTATCCGATCAGCGCGGCTGATTTCATGCAGGGCTACGATTGCTCGACCGCTGGCGGATGCACGCCGCCGGTGCCGCCCGGCGCATCACCTGATGGATTTCCCACGGAAGGGCTGGGTGACGGTTTGCGCGTGCGCGGCGCTGATGTTCTGACCGTCCGCTATCAGCGGGGGAGCGGGTGGAATTTCATAACCGATACCTCTGCGCCGCCCCACGTGGTGCTGGTGCCCACGATGGTCGGCACTCAGTCGATGGATGACCCGATCAATTTCCAGACCAACGATCGTGCGTTGCTGCTCAGCTGCGGCGGCGGCCAGATCTTTCAAGTCGCGGCTGCCGGAGCCACGTTGACGCCGACGGGCCTGGAGAATTCTTCCACCTACAAACCCTCGGCAACCGTTGGAAGCTTCGACGTGCGCGTCTTCAATTTCAGCCGCGACTTCGTAACGGTTACGTATTACCTCGCGTACAAATTGGATGCGGATACTCCCGGACGCCTGATCCCGACGCTCTACCGGCGCCAGAACGGAACGCAGGTGGACGAGCTCGTGCAGGGCGTCGAACGGCTCGATTTCCTCTACGGCGTTCAATACAAGGACGCCTCGTTGCACTATCTCACTGCGACCCAAGTCAACGCGAACAGCAACGCGGCGAATTGCTCGCCAGCTGCGCCCGGACTTGGTCTCACCGCCGGCAACGTCGAGCCGGGATGCCTGTGGCGTTCCGTGATGACTGTCGAGGCCCACCTGTTGCTCGATACGGTCGACAACATCGGGCTCTCCCAGGCCGACATGGCCTACCGCTACACCGGCGCCACGGGCGACACCACCATGCACATTCCTCCCGCAGTGAACCAGCCGATGGATACGGGCATGCCTGCGGGACTCATGATGCGTCGCGAATTCATCGCATCGGTTGCCATGCGCAACGGCAATCACTGAGGGCTGTTTCGATGATCACGAAGAATCACTCGACGATTTCACGGCAGCAGGGCGCGGTCCTGTTCGTCGCGCTCGTGTTTCTCCTGCTGCTGACATTGCTCGGCCTCACCGCTTCGAGCACGTCGATCCTGCAGGAGCGCATGACCGGCGGCATGCGCAACTCGCAGCTGGCGATGATGGGCAGCGAAAGCGCACTGCGCGGCGGCGAAGTCGACCTTTGGACGGCCGCATCGCGTTCCTCTTATACCGACGGCGGCCTCGCGCTGCCGCCCTGCGGGCACAGCGGTGTTCAGCCGTGCGTCTATCAACGTACCAACGGCGTAGCTGATCTGCGCACGGTCAAGTTCCGCGCATCCAAACAATGGATCAATGCTGCCAGCGATGGCGCCGCGTCGTATGCAGGCGTTGTCAGCGGATTGAGCGGCCCCAATGCCACGGCGTCGCTCGCCACGCAGCCGCGTTATTTGATCGAAGATCTCGGTCTTGATACCGGCGCCAGCGGCCAAGGCAACATGGGCGGCTCGATTCTTTCCGAGCCCGGCGCCGAGGGCACTCCGAAAGTCCATCTGTTCCGCGTCACGGCTCGCAGTCAGGGCGGCACATCCACGTTGCTGCGCGCGAGCGAAAGTGTGTTCGGCGCGGCTTCCATTTCGCAAAACAATCCGGGTAACTCCGAGTGATCACCATGACGATCTCAGGATCGACGAGGGTTCAAGTCATGATCCCGCATCAGACAAAACGTCGCGCAAGCCTTGTGGGCGGCACGTTGTTCGCTTGCCTCTTGGCTTTGTTCTCGACGTCCGCATCGGCCGTCGGACAAGTCGGTGACGTGGATCTCAGCCCGACGCCGCCCGACCTGACCGCTTCGGTTGATCCGAACATCGTCGTCACGTTCGATGACTCGGGTTCGATGGACAGCAACTTCATGGGCGACTTCCGCCCGTTCGATACGGGCACGTGGTCGGGTCCGTGGTTCTGCGCCGGCTCGATCGATCCGCGCATTGTCGATCCGACCAACGTCAAGTCGCATTCGATGAACGGCACGTACTACAACCCGCTCGCGCTGGTTGCATATACGCCTCCGGTAAAGGAAGACAGCACACCGTTCCCGAACGCACCTGCCGCTCTCACTGCGGTCTGGGCGGACGGCATCGCGGTCAATCGGCCGACCACTCCGGTGACACCCGGGACAGCGGCCTTTCTGAACAATCCGATCGGACCCGGCACGACGCTCGCAAACGACACCCGTGTCGACAACCTGATGGGTCAGAAGATCACGACGCCTCACACGTTACGCGGCTCAGGCGTGCAGTGTGCAGCCGGCTTCGATCCAGGTTCGTGCGTCTGCACCGGCAGCGGCAGCGGTCGAGTCTGCAATTGGACTACCACCGTCGACAACCGCTGGCAGTGCGGCTTCAGCACCAGTCCTATGGACGGGGTGACTGCGAATCCCGACGGCGGTACCTATCCGAATGGCGGACCCTATTACTACCGCCTCAAGAGCACTGTGGCGATTCCGGTCGATACGTTCGGCAATCCCACCGCGGCCGGCCGCACTGCGCTTTACACGGCCGCCAACTGGCAAGCCATTCCGGTACCCGTCGCCGAGTATCAGAACGTCGCCAACTGGTTTTCCTACTACCGTACGCGCAACCTGATGACGCGAAGCGCGCTCTCGCGTGTATTCGGCCAGTTCGGCGACAACATCCGCGCCGCGTGGCAGAACATCAACAACGGCACGTACCTGTTGCCGGCCACCACGATCATCACCAACCTCAACGACACCAATGCGGCTGCGCCGAACTATCGAAAGCAGTTCTACGACTGGCTGTTCCAGGTTGGCGCCAGCGGTACGACACCGGACCGTCTCGCAGCGATTCGTGCAGGCAACTTTTTCACACGCGCAAACACCAGCAACCTAAGGGATCCGTATTGGCAGCCGGGGCAGGGCACGCAGCCGGGTCGTGAACTCGCCTGCCGGCAGAATTTCCACATGCTGGTGACCGACGGTTACTGGAACGAAGGCAATCCAGCACCGCCCGCCGGATTCTTCGGCGTGCAGAATCCTCCGGCATCGCTGCCGGACGGCACGGCATTCAGCCGCAGCGATCTCGCTTCGCGCGTTTTCTGGGACGTTCCCGTGTCTCCCAGCGGTTCGTGTTCCAGCGATGGAAGCACGGACTGTTTCCCGTCGATGGCGGATATCGCGTTCTTCTACTGGGCGAAAGACTTGCGCACGGATCTCACCAACATCGTGCCGCCCTACATGCCGGACAAGACGACCGGAATCACCGGCACGATACCGCTTGGATCGGGCCAGGATCCGCTGCAGAACAAGGAGATCTACTTCAATCCCGCGAACGATCCCGCGTCGTGGCAACACGTCGTGCAGTTCATGGTCACGCTGGGAATCGCCGGAAGGTTGCAGTTCTCGAACGATGTCGACTGCACCAATCCGCAGAACGATCTTTGCAAGCTGCGCGAAGGGCAGGCGAACTCGGCGAGCATCACCGGTTGGCCGCAGCCGGCGCGCAACGCGCCGCCGGCGATTGACGATACATGGCACGCTGCAGTCAACAGCCGCGGCTCCTACTTCAGCGCGTCCAATCCGACCGCGCTGGTGCAGCATCTGACCGACATCATCAACAACATCCTGTCGCGTCGTGGATCGTCCACCGCGTTGTCCGCGACGATGTCGACTTTGACTGCCGGCACGCAGGGCTACTCCGCGGGCTACGACACCAGCGACTATTCCGGATTCCTGATCAAACAGGACCTCGACCCGACTACGGGCGCACCCGGTGCGACCATCTGGGATGCGAGCTGCCTGTTGACCGGCGGCACGTTCAGCGCCGGCGTGTGCACTTTGCCGCCGCCACCGCTGCCGGACGCGAGCGTGGGTCGCACGATCCTGACGGCCAACGATTCCGGAACCGCCAGCGTGACGTTTACTTCGTTCTCTAGCCTGACCTCGGCCGAGCAGAATGCGCTGAACCAGGATCCGAACGGGACGATAAAATGCACGAACGCCACCGCCACTACCAATGGGTGCGACGGCAACGGGCAGATCCGCGCGAACTGGTTGCGCGGCGTTCGCACCAACGAAACCGTTCCACCGCTGATGCGCCATCGAAGCTCGGTTCTGGGCGCCATCATCAATTCGCAACCGCGCTACGTGTCGGCGCCGACCGGCGGATTCACCGATAACTTCCCGCCGGGATCACCCGAAGCCCTCGCGGCAGCGCCCGATGCAAACGGCGTGGCCGGAGCGGGCAGCTACGCGCAGTACGTCAACACGAACAAGAACCGCGCACCGACGGTGTATGTCGGCGCGAACGACGGCATGTTGCACGCATTCGATGGCGTTACAGGCCACGAGCGTTGGGCGTACATGCCGATGACGTTGTTCGGCACCGACGCGGTTGGCGGCGAGCCCGACGCTACGGTCATTTCGCGCCGCCGGCTCGCACAGACGACCAACACGGGCACGTACACGCGCTCGCCGACCGTCGACAACACTGCGGTCGTCCAGGACGTCTTCATCAGCGGCGCTTGGCACACCGTGTTGGTCGGCTCGTTGCGCTATGGCGGCCGGGGCATCTATGCGCTCGACATCACCAATCCCGCGGCGCCGACGTTCCTCTGGGAGAGGAACTACACGATGTCCGGATTCCAGCATCTTGGCTACACGTACGCGTATCCGAACGTGGCGCGCATGAGCTACAACGGCGGCAAGTGGGTCGTGCTGCTCGCGAGCGGTTACTTCCCGTTGCCGGACCAGACACCGGTGGATCCAGTCGCCAACGACACTGCCGCGAATCAGACCTCGCTGTTCGTGATCGACCTTCAGTCGGGCTCGCTGATCCGCGAAATCCAGACCACGCTGACGGCCCCGTCGAGCTATGGGCTTTCGACGGCGGCGGCTTACGATCTCAATTCGGACCAGGTGGATGATATCGCGGTCGCCGGCGATCTCGCGGGCAATCTCTGGCGCTTCGACCTTTCGAACACCGCGTCAACGTCGTGGACTGTCGATCTGATGTTCAAGACCTACACCAGCGGCGGCGAAATCGGGCGCCACCCGATTTCCGCGATGCCTGTGGGCATGCGTGATCCGGTGGCTCAGGCGCCGATGTGGATCTTCGGCACCGGCAAATTCCTCGGTCTGTGCGATCGAACCGCATCCTCGCCGCCCAGCAACTGCGGGCCGGATGCGAACACCGCGCTGCAACAGTTCTACGGTGTACGCGACTACGGCACGGCGTCGTCGAATTATCCGATTCTGCCGACGCAGCTGAATTCGTGGACCATCGCTCAGGATGCAAGCGGTGTCCGCACGCTGACGGGTCCGACCGTGGTCACCAACAATCGTGGCTGGACCATTCCGCTCGACTCGAATCACACTGGCGAGTTCGGTGAACGCGACGTCGTCAGCATCGTGCCGTTCTACAGCGCGAACTACGCGATCCTGACCTCGCTGATTCCCAAGGGCGACGATCCCTGCAGTCCGGATCGCCGAGGCGCCATCATGGCGGTCGACGGCGGAACCGGTGGACCTCTGGTCGCATCGCCATTGGGTGGTGGCGGACCTGGCGGTTCGAGCTCCAACGCCGTGATCGGCCAGGTCGTCGATTCGAAAGCGATTCCGATCGCAGGCATTCCTGCGGTGGTTGGTTCGCAAGGCGGACCGCTGCTGCTGCCGGGTCTGCCGCAGTTCTCGATTCCTGCACCGCCGCCGCATCGTGGGGCGTGGCGAGCGTTGTTGGATTTGTTGTAAGACATCGTCGGCGGGAAGCACAGCACTTCCCGCCGCCGCATCGTTTATCAGGGGAACGACATGTTGAGGCGAGTGGCTAGAGGATTCACGCTGATCGAGCTGATGATCGTAATCGCAATCATCGCGATACTCGCAGCGCTTGCGATGTACAACTACGGGCGCTATGGTTTTCGTGCACGCCGGGCGGACGGCCGCGAAATGCTCATGCGCGTTGCAGCGGCCGAGGAGCGTTTCTTCACTAATTTCAATGCCTACTCGGCGTCAATCACCAATGCCGCGGCGGCAGGTGGCCTCGGCTTTACGTCTGCGACTTCAGAGAAGGGCTATTACACTCTTACGGTTGCGCTGGCACCCGGCGCCGCCGGATACGTGTTGACTGCGCGACCTTTAGGTGCGCAGACGGCTGACAGCTGCGGCCCCCTCACATTGAGCGACACGGGCATCAAGCTGCCGACAGGAAGCGGTCCTGGCAACAACGGCAATTGCTGGTAAAGCGGCGCAGCGCGCACGTGAAGATACACCGCGGCGCCGGCCAGTCAGGTTGTCCGTATCGCGCCGAGTGTCTATACTCCGCGCCCCTCGCGCCGGAGTAGCTCAGCTGGTAGAGCAACGCATTCGTAATGCGTGGGTCGGGGGTTCGATTCCCTTCTCCGGCACCACGTTTGGTCCAACGCCTCGCAAGGGCGTTGCCCAAACGCCTGGCTAGGGCCGTACGACGTCCTCGGTTGGGTCAAGTCCCGATGCGTCGCGCTGTACAATCTCGGTTTCTCGCGCACGCGGAACACCGGCGCATCGGGCGGTTAGCTCAGCGGTAGAGCACTGCTTTCACACGGCAGGGGTCAGTGGTTCGAAACCACTACCGCCCACCAAACTCCTTGACGAAAGGCCGCCTCGCGCGGCCGTTCTTTTATCCATCGCTGCCAACGCTAGACTCGGCCGACGACCGGAATCAGTGCTCCCGTGATCGCGCGCGCTCGATCGGAAAGCAGAAAAACGATGACATCGCCGAGTTGCGATGGCTTGACCCATCGGTCGAAGTCGGCTTTGGGCATGTCCGCGCGATTCGGTGCCGTGTCGATGATGCTCGGCAGGAGCGCATTCACCGTGACGCCTTTGTCCTTCAGCTCCTCGGCGAGTGCTTCGGTGAGCTTGAAGATCCCGGCTTTCGATGCGGCATATGCGCCCATACCGGCGCCCGCTTTGACGGCACCCATTGCGCCGATGTTGACGATGCTTCCGGTTTCGCTCTTGATCAGGAACGGCAGCGCGGCTTTGCTTGCGGCAACCGCAGTGCGCAGGTTCACGCGGTAGAGAAAATCCCACGTATCGAGGCTGCCGTCTGCGATTTTTTCAAAGCGAAAAGTGCCGGCGATATTGACGAGCGCGTCGAGTCCATCCAACGCCTGCGCGATTTTTTCGATGGTCGCCGCAGCGGCCGCGGAATCGCCGATATCGACGCCGCCGTAAAGACCCGCCGCTCCCAGCGAAACCGAGGCGGGTGGTGCGTCCGCTCGATCGATCGCGGCGACACGCGCGCCAGCCGCCTGCAGTGCGTTTATCGTGGCGATGCCGAGCGATCCGAAACCACCGGTGACGGCGACGCGTTTGCCTTTGAGCTCCATCGGAATTCCTCCGTTTGGTTCGATTTGCGGCCCGGCTCAGTCTTCCATGCTGCGGCCGAGCAGGCCGCAAGCGCGCAGGTAGTCGATGACGAGTGCTGCGGATTCTTCGGCGCTGTGCTCTTCGCTCCGGATATGCAGTTCGGGCGTCTCCGGGACTTCATAAGGCGAATCGATGCCGGTGAAATTCTTGAGCTCGCCGCGGCGTGCTTTCTTGTACAAACCCTTCGGATCGCGCTGCTCGACAATATCCAGCGGCGCATCGACGAAAATCTCGACAAACTCGCGGTCCGCGACCATGCTGCGCGCAAGGCGACGTTCCGATCGGAACGGCGAAATGAACGCGGTGATCACCATCAGGCCGGCGTCGACCATGAGCTTGGCGACTTCGCCGGTGCGGCGGATGTTCTCGACACGATCCGCCGCGGTGAATCCGAGATCCTTGTTGAGTCCGTGACGCACGTTGTCGCCGTCGAGCAGATACGTGCGCACGCCGAGCGCATGCAATCTGCGCTCGACGATGTTGGCGATCGTCGACTTGCCGCTGCCGGAAAGGCCCGTCATCCACAAGACGCATGGCCGATGCCCGTTGAGGCGCGCACGCGCGTCCTTGTCGACCTCGGTCGCCTGCCAGTGGATGTTCTGCGAGCGGCGCAGCGCGAAGTGCAGCATGCCGGCGCCGACGGTCTGGTTCGTGAAGCGGTCGATGACGATGAAGCTGCCCATGTCGCGGTTGTCGGAGTACGCATCGAACGCAACCGAACGATCGAGCGTGAGATTGCACACGCCGATTTCATTGAGATGCAGCGTCTTCGCGGCGAGATGATCGAGACTGTTCACGTCGACGACATACTTCGGCTGGCCGAGCGAAGCGCCGAGCGTCGTCGCGCCGAGTTTCACCAGATAGGGTCGGCCAGGCAGCATCGCGTCTTCGCTCATCCAGACGATGCTGGCTTCGAATTGATCGGCGAGACCGGCAGGATCGCCCGCCGCGCAGATCACGTCGCCGCGACTGATATCGATTTCATCGGCGAGCGTCAGCGTGACGGATTGCCCATTCACGGCCTCATCGAGATCGCCATCGAACGTGACGATGCGCGCGACCTTCGACTGGCGACCTGACGGCAGCACCCGAACCAGATCGCCCGGACGCACGTTGCCGCCAAGGATCCGGCCCGAAAACCCTCGGAAATCATGGTTTGGGCGATTGACCCATTGCACCGGCATGCGCAGCGGCGTCTTTTCCGAGCGCGCTGCGATCTCGACCGTTTCGAGATGTTCCATCAGGCTCGGACCCGAATACCACGGCGTATGTGCGCTGCGCGACGTCATGTTGTCGCCGCGCAGCGCCGAAAGCGGAATGCTGACGATCGATTCGAAGCCGAGTTTTTCGGCGAATTCGCGGTAGTCGCGGTCGATCAGGTCGAATACTTCGCGCGAATAGCCGACGAGATCGAGCTTGTTCACCGTAAGCACGACTCGGCGGATGCCGAGCAGCGAGACGAGATAGCTGTGCCTTCGCGTCTGCGTCAGCACGCCTTTGCGTGCGTCGATGAGGATCACCGCGAGATCGGCGGTCGACGCGCCGGTGACCATGTTGCGCGTGTACTGCTCGTGCCCCGGCGTGTCGGCGACGATGAACTTGCGCTTCTCGGTTGCAAAGAACCGGTAGGCGACATCGATCGTGATGCCTTGTTCGCGTTCGGCGCTGAGTCCATCGACGAGCAGCGCGAAATCGAGATCGTCGCCTTGCGTACCGAATTTTTTCGAATCGGCGCCGAGCGCGCTCAATTGATCGTCGAGCAGCGCTTTCGATTCGTATAGCAGACGGCCGATCAGCGTGCTCTTGCCGTCGTCTACGCTGCCGCACGTGATGAAACGCAACAGGCTCTTCTGCCGGTGCGCGGCGAGGTGCAATGCGGCTTCCTCGGCGGCTGAGCGGATTTCGGCATTCATGGTGTGAAGAGCCGGGATTCGGCATTCGGGAATCGGGATGAGAAAGCCGCCGGGAATCCCGAATCCCGAATGCCGAATCCCGGCTTTTGGCTGCAAGCGACGCGCCGCATCAGAAATAGCCTTCCTTCTTTTTCTTCTCCATCGAGCCGCTGGAATCGTGATCGATCATGCGGCCCTGGCGTTCGGTCGTGCGCGACAACACCATCTCGCGGATGACCGCCGGCAGCGTTTGTGCATCAGAGTCGATCGCCCCGGTCAGCGGATAACAGCCGAGCGTGCGGAAGCGCACGCGGCGCATCGCGGGTTTCTCGCCGTCGCCGAGCGGCATGCGCTCGTCGTCGACCATGATCAGCTGCCCATCGCGCTCCACGACCGGACGCTCGGCCGCGAAGTAGAGCGGCACGATCTCGATGTTTTCGCTTTCGATGTATTGCCAGATATCGAGCTCGGTCCAGTTCGACAACGGAAATACGCGAATGCTTTCGCCGCGATTCTTGCGCGCGTTGTAGAGCCGCCAGAGTTCGGGCCGCTGGTTTTTTGGATCCCACTGATGTTGCGCAGTACGGAACGAGAACACGCGCTCCTTCGCGCGCGATTTTTCCTCGTCGCGGCGAGCGCCGCCGAACGCGACATCGAAGCCGTATTCGTCCAGCGCCTGCTTCAGGCCCTGCGTCTTCCACACGTCCGTGTGCAGCGAGGAGCCGTGCGTGAACGGATTGATTCCGAGCCGCTCGGCCTCGGGATTGCGATGCACGATGAGCTGCATGCCGGACGCGTCGACTATGCGATCGCGAAACGCGTACATCTCGCGGAATTTCCAGGTCGTATCCACGTGCAGCAGCGGAAACGGCGGGCGCGACGGAAAAAACGCCTTCTGCGCCAGGTGCAGCATCACCGAGCTGTCCTTGCCGACCGAATAAAGCATCACCGGATGCTCGGCCTCGGCAATCGCCTCGCGCAGGATGTCGATGCTTTCCGCCTCGAGGCGCTTCAGGTGCGTCAGATTGGCCATGATCGCTGGATTCTGCCCGTTTGCGCCCGGCGGCGTCATGTGGATTCGCGTGTTGACAGCGCGCAGCGAGGCATCCGCAGGCTGGCTGCTGCAAGGCCGCGCTGTTACGCTCGCCGCCCGATGAAACGTCCCACTTTTCAAGCATTGCCCGCCAACGCGCGTCGCAAAGCATACCGTACGCTTCGCCCATGAGTTCGAACCTGCATTCCGACCACGATTCGATCCGTGCCGTGCTCTGGCAGGGCGATCATTTGCGCCTGCTCGATCAGCGCCGCCTGCCGTTCGAGGAATCCTATATCGACTGCCGCAGCTCGGCCGACGTCGCCGCCGCGATCCGCGATCTCGCCGTGCGCGGCGCACCCGCGATCGGCATTGCGGCAGCGTGGGGCATCGTGCTCGCGGCACGTCAGGATCCGGACCATCTCGAAAAAGCGTTCATCGAGCTCCGCGCCGCGCGGCCGACCGCGGTCAATCTCATGTGGGCGCTCGATCGCATGGCGGGTGCGCGCGGGCAAGGCGAACGCGCGAACGGCGAAGCGCTCGCGCGCGAGGCGCGCGCAGACCTCGCCAATCGGCTCGCGCGCGAGGCGCGCGCAGACCTCGCCGATCGGCTCGCGCGCGAGGCGCGCGCGATCCAGGACGAAGACCTAGCCGCCAACCGGCGCATGGGAGAACTTGGCGCGCATCTGCTCGGCCACGATGTGGGCGTGCTGACTCATTGCAACACAGGCTCGCTCGCGACGGCAGGATTCGGCACCGCGCTCGGCGTGATCCGCGCGGGTTACCGGGAAGGTCGTATCGCGCGCGTCTTCGCGGGCGAAACGCGTCCCTGGCTGCAAGGCGCGCGACTGACGATGTGGGAGCTCCTGCGGGATGGCATTCCGGCGCACCTGATCGCTGATTCGGCGGCGGCCCATCTGATGAAAACGGGCGATGTGCAGTGGGTCGTGGTCGGCGCGGACCGGATTGCCGCCAATGGCGACACTGCCAACAAGATCGGTACCTACCAACTCGCCATCGCCGCGCGGCACCACGGTGTCAAGTTCATGGTCGTAGCGCCTTCGTCGACGATCGACATGGCGACACCCGACGGCGCAGCGATCGACATCGAATTGCGCTCGCCGGACGAAATGCTCGCGTTCGCAGGAAAGCCGACTGTCGTCGATGGCGCGAAGGCGTGGAATCCGGTTTTCGACATCACACCTGCGGCGCTCATCGACGTGATCGTGACCGAGCGCGGAGTGATCGAGAAGCCGGATGCCACGCGCATGACTGCGCTGTTCGGCGTTGGCGGGCGGTCCGCGGTCGCGGCGCGCGGCTGACCTCGCGCGCACCCGAAAGACCGCACGCATGCCATTGCGCAAGCAAATCCTCCTCTTCGCGATCAGCGGATTGATCGGCTTCATCGTCGACGCGGGAATCGTGCAGTTCCTGGTGCGCGAATGGGCGGTGAACCCGTACGAAGCTCGTCTGGTTTCGTTTCTCGCGGCTGCGACGACGACCTGGGGCTTCAACCGGAAATACACGTTCGCCGGCAGGAGCAGCGGCAGCCGACGTCGCGAACTGTTCCGCTACATCGTCGCGATGGCAGGCGGCTTTGCGCTGAACTACGGCACGTATGCAGCGCTCGTCGCTTCGTGGCCGCTGGTTCGCTCGTGGCCGGCGATCGGTGTCGCAGCGGGTTCCATCGCGGGCGCGCTGGTCAATTTCGCTTCATCCAAATACTGGATTTTTCGCGCTCCAAAAGGCCCGCCGCCTGATCCGCGTGGGCCTTCCGAATAGACCTCGCGCAGCGCGCCGAAAGAGGCGCTAAGTCCGTCAGAAATCAGGGAAATCCAGCCACTTCGCGTGGCCGGGTGTGGTACAATTCCGCATTCCCCTCGCGGGTCCGAAACGGTCGCCAGCCGCCTGTC
>DASYJJ010000252.1:0-1649 GCA_035996605.1 Rhodanobacteraceae bacterium | reverse complement strand
ACAAAGTAGTGCTGGCCGCCGACACCAGCGCGGAAACGACGCTGCTCGCGCAAGCCGGCGCCGAAAGCGATCAGGACAACCTGGCGACGCGTCCGCCGGTGGTCACGATCATGGGCCACGTCGATCACGGCAAGACATCGCTGCTCGATTACATTCGTCGCGCGAAAGTTGCGGCGGGTGAAGCCGGCGGCATTACGCAGCACATCGGCGCATATCACGTCGAGACGCCCAAAGGCGTCATCACGTTCCTCGATACGCCCGGCCATGCGGCGTTCTCGTCGATGCGCGCACGCGGTGCGCAGTCGACGGATATCGTCGTGCTCGTCGTCGCCGCGGATGACGGCGTGATGCCGCAGACGGTCGAGGCGATCCAGCACGCGCGCGCCGCGAAGGTTCCGCTGCTGGTCGCGATGAACAAGATGGACAAACCCGAGGCGAATCCCGACAACGTCAAGCAGGGACTCGTGCAGCACGAAGTCGTGCCCGAGGAATGGGGCGGCGACGTGCAGTTCGTGCCTGTTTCGGCGAAAACCGGCGAAGGCGTCGATGCACTCCTAGATGCGATTCTCGTGCAGGCGGAAGTCATGGAGCTGAAGGCCGCTCCGGACGGTCGCGCCGCCGGTGTCGTGATCGAAGCGAGTCTGGACAAGGGCCGCGGTCCGGTTGCGACGGTGCTCGTGCAACAGGGCATGCTCAAGAAGGGCGATTTCCTCGTCTGCGGCATCGAATACGGTCGCGTGCGTGCGCTCTTCGACGAAACCGGCACTCAGGTTGCCGAAGCGGGTCCGTCGATTCCGGTTCAGGTGCTCGGCCTTTCGGGCGTTCCGAACGCCGGCGACGATTTCCTCGTCGTCGCGGACGAGCGTCTTGCGAAGGATGTCGCGCAACAGCGTCAGCATCAGCGTCGTGAAACGCGCCTGGTCAAGCAGGCCGGCAACCGCATGGAAGACATGGTCGCGCAGATGGGCCAGGGCGAAGGCCAGCAGACGTTGAATGTCGTCGTCAAGGCCGACGTGCAGGGTTCGGCCGAAGCATTGCGCGATTCGCTGACCAGCATCTCCACCGACGCGATCAAGGTCAACGTGATCGCATCGGGCGTCGGTGGCATCACCGAATCGGACGCGACGCTCGCGGCCGCGTCGAAGGCCGTCATCATCGGCTTCAACGTGCGCGCAGATGCGTCGGCGCGCAAGGTGATCGACGCGAACAACCTTGATCTGCGCTACTTCTCGATCATCTACGACGTCATCGATCAGGTGAAGCAGGTCGCAACGGGCCTCCTCGGCACGGAAGTGCGCGAAGAAATCATCGGCACGGCCGAAGTGCGCGACGTGTTCCGCTCGTCGAAGTTCGGCGCGATCGCCGGCTGCATGGTCATCGAAGGCACCGTCAAGCGGCACAAGCCGATTCGCGTGCTGCGCGACAACACGGTGATCTTCCAGGGCGAGCTCGAATCGCTGCGCCGCTTCAAGGAAAACGTCGACGAAGTGCGCAACGGCATGGAGTGCGGCATCGGCGTCAAGCAGTACAACGACGTCAAACCGGGCGACCAGATCGAGTGCTTCGAGCGCATCGAAGTGGCGCGGACGCTCTAGGGATAAAGCCGGGATTCGAGAGGGCGGGATTCGGATGAGAGCCCCGCCTTCGTA
>DASYJJ010000251.1:0-6544 GCA_035996605.1 Rhodanobacteraceae bacterium | reverse complement strand
CGCCGAGCGTGCGGGACGCGTCGTGGCCCGCGCGACGCTGGAACGTGCGATGTACGGCTCGGAAGTCGTCGAGAGCAACGCGCTCGAAGTTCATATCCATGCGCTGCGAAGGAAACTCTCGCCGACCGCGATACGCACGGTGCGAGGCCTCGGCTACCTGTTGGTGCGCGTCGGAGGAACCGATGCAGTCGCTTAATGCACGCATATCTGCGCTCGTGCTGGCTTCGATTGCGCTGGTGTTGCTTCCGTTCGCGTTCTCGAGCTACGCGAAGATCATGGAAGAGGTCGATGAGCTCAGCGACGCCAGGCTCGCGCAGAACGCGCGCACGATCGACCTGCTTGCGCTCGATACGAGCCATGGTGCCGCTGTAGTCGATTCACCTGAAGAAGTGGAGAATTGGCAAGGGCCGCGCGGAAGTCCCGTATTGACCGTGCACGGCCACAAATACGAAATGCAGATCGGCTTTCAGTATTGGACATCCGGCAATCAGCTTCGCCTGACTTCGCATAACCTTCGCGACCTTCCGCTCGATGCCGCGCCCGCGGGTTTCGCCGATATCGCGATCGGTGAACGCCGCTGGCGCGTATTCACGCTGCTCGGTTCGGACCGCGGCTGGGTGCGCGTCGCCGAGCGTTACGACAGCCGCCGCGAGATCGGCCGCGCGCTCGCGTTCGAAAGCGCGGCGCCGCTCGTCATCGGCGTGCCGCTCCTCGCATTTCTGGCCGGAGCGGCGGTGCGTCGGGGCCTAAGACCTTTGCGCGAGCTCGCCGAGCGTCTCACCGCGCGCCGTCCCGACGAAGCAGGGCCGGTGGGATTTGCCGGAATTCCGCGCGAAGTGGAACCTGTGGTCGCTTCTCTCAACGTCATGCTGAGACGTCTGCGCGCGCTGCTGGAGCATGAGCGCCAGTTCACGGCCGATGCCGCGCATGAACTGCGCACGCCGCTGGCCGGCGCGGTGGTGCACATCGAAAATGCGATGGCCGAACGCGATCCCACGATTGCGAAACGCGCGCTCGCCGAAGCCCGGGACAGCATCGTCGGCCTCAGTCGCACCGTGAATCAGATGCTCGAACTGGCCCGCTGGGATGCCGGTCCCACGCAGCCGGCCGTGCAGGCGGTCGATCTCGCCGAATGCGTACAGGCCGAATTGCAGGAGATCGGCGGAGCTGCGGCGGACAAGGACCTGGAGCTCGTCGTGAATGCGGATCCGAACGCGCCGCGCATCCAGGGATGGCAGCCGGGACTTCATGTATTGATCAGGAATCTCATCGAGAACGCAATCCACCACAGTCCGCACCGCGGCCGCATCGAGATCCGGATACTCGCGCGCGATGGCGGTACCGTGCTCACGGTCAGCGACGAAGGCGAGGGCATTGCTGCCGACCAGCGCGTTGCAATGCTGGCGCGCTTCCGGCGTGGCGCCGAAAGCAGCGAAGGCAGCGGCCTTGGACTTGCGATCGTCGCACGCATCGCCGAAGTGCACGGCGCGAAAATCGTGCTCGAGAATGCTGCACGCGGCGGGCTCGTGGTCGAGGTCGCGTTTCCCCGAGGTCCGCACCAGGTCTGAAATCGGAGCGAGGCTGCGCTTTTCCCGCTTCAGCCGAGCTCGTCGATGTTGCGCGGCCAGTCGTCGTGCAGGAGTCGCGACAATGCGCGATCCGCGAGGATGCGCCCGCCGGTCTGGCAGCGCGCGCAATAGTTGGTCTCGTTGTCGGCGTAAACAATGCGTTGTATCGGCGCGCCGCAAACGGGACACGGCTTGCCGTAGCGCCCGTGCACGGCCATCGCGTGGTGAAACGCCGTGACTTTCTCCGGGAATTTGCCCGACGTCTGCTCACTGAGCCGTGCGATCCAGGCCGCCAGCGTTGCCCGGGTCGCGGCGAAGAGCGCGGCGGCGTCCGTGTCGGAAAGTTTTGAAGTCAGTGCCAGCGGCGACAACTTTGCCGCGTGCAGGATTTCGTCCGAATACGCATTGCCGATGCCGCTGAAGATGTGCGGATCGGTCAACGCGCGCTTCAGCGTGTGGTTGCTTGCGCGCAGTGTCCGCACGAATGTCGCCGCGTCCATGGACATCACGTCGAGGCCGCCGGGATCGAGTGCGTCCAGACCCGCTTCGTCGGCCACCAGATGCAGCGAGGCACGCCGCTTGCTGCCCGCTTCGGTGAGATAGACATGGCCGTTGTCGAACTCGAAAACCGCCAGCGTGTTTCGCGGTTCGCGCAACGCGTCCGCGTCGCGCCATTGCAACCGGCCGGCGATCATGAGGTGCACAACGAGGAACAGGCTGCCCTCAAAGCCCATCACGATGCGCTTGCCGATACGGCGCAGCTCAACGACCCGACGTCCCGCGACGCTTTCGATCGGCGGCATCGCGGTGCGCAGCAGGAATGGGTTCTTTAGGCGAATGCGTCCGAGCGCTTGGCCCTCGATGCGCTCGCGCAGGGCGATCAGGTAAACCTCGATATCCGGAAGTTCGGGCATGTTTCAAATTCCGCCGACACGAGATCGGACCGTCTGGCCAGAGGCCGAGCGCCATCATGTCAGCATCGCGATCGAAAACGCCGGATGACCGGTCGGCCAGACCCGCGCGCGAGGCGACAGGTCGCCGAGCTCAGGCGCTACGATCTCCCCGCTATCGACGGAGCAATGCGGCGGTCTTCCGAGATTTGCCGCGAGGATGTGCGAATGCGCGGTTCGAGTTCGCGGCGCCGAGCGTCGCAACACGCTGCCGCGAAATAGCGTCGCTAGCGGCGGCCGCCGACCTCGTCGATGTGCCGCAGCATGTCAGCCGGATCTTCGAAGACGCGGTAGGCACCTGCGCGCTCGAGTTCTTCGGTCGCGTAGCCGCCGGAGAGAAGACCGATTCCGAGCGCACGCGCGCGCCGCGCAGCGAGCATGTCCCACACACTGTCGCCGACGACTGTCGAAGTCTCGATCGCAACGTCGAGCCTGCGTGCGGCGGCGATGAAGAGATCGGGATCCGGCTTCGCGTAACGTACTTGGTCGCGCGTCACGATCGGCACGCGTTCGAAATCGACGCCGAGTGTTTCCAGTACGGGGCGCGCGGTTTCCATGCGTCCGCTGGTTGCAATTGCCCACGGAATGGCGGCGTCGGTCAGATAAGCGATGAGTTCGCGTGCGCCGGGCAGCGGGCGAATCGCGAGCGAACGACGGTTGTAGGCATCCGCGTGCGCGCGCCGCAGCCGCTCTCCGCGTGCAGCGTCGATGTCGCACCCACTTTCGCGCAACAGGATGTTGGCCATCAGGCCACCGCTCATGCCGATCTTGCGATGGATGCGCCAAACCGAAAGCTCGATTCCTTCGCTTTCGAGCGCTTCCTGCCAGGCGAGCACATGCTGATAGACGCTGTCGACCAGCGTGCCATCGAGATCGAACAGGAATGCGGTGTGCGCTGTGCTCATGCCGGGACCCGACGCAAAAAGGCTGCGCCATGGTAACCGCAGAAGGACTACGAGGCGCCACGATGGGTTACGCTCGGTCCGGGCATTGCTGGGGATCGAACGATGCGGGCCATCGCCGGCGGACATCTGCGTGGCGTGCTCTGCATGCTGATGGCGGTTGCCGCATTCAGTCTGATGGATGCCAGCATGAAAATCCTGGCACTGCACTATCCGCCGATGCAGGTCGCCGCATTGCGCGGCATAACGTCACTGCCGCTCGTGATTGTTTGGGCATCCCTTGATGGCGGGCTTGCGCAGCTCTTCCGAGTGCGCTGGCCGTTGCATGTGCTGCGCGGCGGGTTGTCGGTCGTGATGCTGGTGGCGTTCGTGTACGGTCTCAAGCGCCTTCCGCTTGCAGAAACGTATTCGCTGTTCTTCGTCGCGCCGCTCCTGATCACCGCGCTCGCGGTGCCGATTCTTGGCGAGAAAGTGGGTTGGAGGCGCTGGGCGGCGATCGTCGTCGGTCTCTTAGGAACGGTGATCGTGCTGCGGCCCACCGGCGCCGGCATGTTTTCGCTCGGCGGCGTGGCCGTGATGGTGTCGGCCGCTTGCTATGCGGCATCCGCGATCACGGTTCGCGTATTGGGCCGCACTGATTCCACGCAAAGCATGGTCGTGTGGATGCTGGCGATGCTGAGCGTGTTCTCGCTCGCACTCGCGTGGCCGCACTGGTTAGCAATCGATCCTGCGCATTGGAAGCCGATCGCGATCCTCGCGCTGACCGGCGCGCTCGGACAGTACGGCGTCACCGAAGCGTTTCGCCGCGCGCCGGTTTCGCTCGTCGCGCCACTGGAATATACGGCGCTGGTCTGGGGACTCGCGCTCGACTGGTTCCTATGGGCCACGCTGCCGGATGGCTGGATGATCGGCGGCGCCGTCGTGATCGTGCTGTGCGGGCTTTATCTGCTGCGCAGCGAACGAGTGCATGTCGAAGCCGAACATCCGTAGTCGTGCGGTTCGGGCTACGGATCGCGCAATCGCAGAACAATGCGGTCGTGCCGGTCGGCCATGCGTGCATGCGGGCGCGATGTCGAACACAATGCGACTCCTCGTCGGCCGAATCGAACGGTTCGGTCGATGCGACTCCGAAATAGTCCCGACTGAGAGCAAGCATCATGACGATTTACAAGGGCGGAATTCTTTCGATTTGTTTCTTCATCGCGACGCCGCTTTCGGCGCAAACCACGGTCGTCACCTTCGACAACGGCGGCGAAGGCTGGGACGGCAACGGATCGATCGAGACCGACGGCGGCAACCCGGGCGCCAACTTTCATTTCCTCATCGAGAACTTCGGTATTGAGATTCGCAACGATTCGAACCCGGCCTTCACCGGCGATCTTACGCAGAGCAGCGAAATCACGGTGTCGCTGGATGCACTGGTCAATTCGATCACGTTCAAAGGCACCGAAGTTTCGCGCGACTTCATTGTCGAGTTCCGCAGCCATGCGCTCGCGCAGGACGGCTACCCCTATACATCGGTCTGGTACGACCTCGGTCTGTTGCAGGCGAATCCCGTGTGGAGCACGTTCTCGGTCACGTTTGCTCCTGCCTCTCTCGATTTGCCTGCCGGATGGGGCGGCTACGGCGCCGAGGATCCCATCACGTTCGAGCCGATATTGCCGCCCGGCGTTACTTTCGCCGACGTGATGGCGTCGACCGACGAGCTCGCATTCACGACGTATGAACCCGGCTTTTTTTACGGCGCGGCCGACTTCGACGTGCGCTTCGACAATCTCGGTATCGATCGCGGCGGCGGCAGCGACACCGTTTTCGTGGATGGATTCGATCCGTGACGTGCGTCGTTGAACGCAACGCACGCTCCTTACGCTTGTAAAGTCTCGCAAAGGTTGCGCATCGATCGAGCCTGATTGCAGGCCAACACACGCGCCAAACTTATCGCCATGGCGCGCACTTGAACGGTGCTTTCAGTCCTACGACGGAGGTCGATCGGACTCCAGTCTTATTACGAAAGTCACTTTCCACAGGCGTCGCTGCGCTGGCAAAAGCGTTCTCCTGCGCCGCGCCCAAGGGGGGATCGGCGTCCTGTCCCGAGGATGTCCATGAAAACGAGAAACATCGTGCCGGGCGTTCTTGCGCTCGCGGTCGCAAACATTCTTTTCACTACCGCCAACGCGCAAGACGCGGCGGCGCAGACCGAACAGTTGGCGCAAGCCGACGAGAGCAAGACAACTGAGCTGCCGAAGGTCGAAGTGCGCGAGCACACGCAGGACGACACGCGTCCGAAACTGCAGCACATCATGAAAGAGGTCGATGGACCGTTGATTACGGTCACCAAGAAAACCTCGATCACCAAGACCGACAATATCCCGACGATCGTCGACAACAACCTTCGCGATCTGTTCGCGCAGACGCCCGGGCTTTTCTACTCCGAACAGCAGATGCCGGGTCAGTTGAACCTTTCGTACCGCGGCATCGGCAATCCGCAGGAATCCGAATTCGTCACCGTCATGCTCGACGGCATTCCGCTGGAAGGCGACTGGGTCGGATTTCCGACCGTCTACACGTTTCCGCTGCCGCAGACGATCTCGGAAATCCAGCTGATCCGCGGCGGCAGCTCGTTGTTGTACGGCCCCGAACCGCCGCCGGTCGTCAACATGATCAGCCGCAAACCCGTCGCCGATCGCGAACTCGCCGGATACAGCGAGAACGTTGTCGGCAGCAACGGAATGTTCGGCACGTTCAACCAGATTTCCGGCACGAACGGGCAGTGGGACTATCTCGCCGACGCGCACTACCGCAAGGACGACGGCCAGCGCGACAACGGCGATTCGCGGCTCAAGGGCGGCGACCTGCATATCGGCTACCACGAGAACGAGGACGCGTACACCGCGCTCGATTTCCATGCGTATATGCTGAATACGGGCGATCCTGGCAAGCTGACGTATCCGCAGTTCAAGCAGGACGAGGATCAGTCGCCGACGCCGTTCAACCGGCTCTGGACCGACCGCTACGTCGCGAGCATCACGCACACTCAGCAATTCGCTCCAGACGTCGAACTCGTGGCGAAACTGTGGTCGGGCTATCAGGATCAGGCGTCGCGCTCGCAGGATCGCGGCAATCC
>DASYJJ010000250.1:0-8879 GCA_035996605.1 Rhodanobacteraceae bacterium | reverse complement strand
CAGTCCGGCAATTCCGCTTTCAGCACCTGCTCGATCAGCCGACGCACCAGACGCGAGCCATCCACGACCAGCACGCGCGGCGTGTCGCTGGAAAGGTGACGCGGCAGAGAAGAAATTTCGGACGTCGTCACTCAGGATGTCCCGCGGCCATGTGCCGTGCCGTCGCGACGAACGCGCCGGCCCAGCCGAGCAAGGAGCTCGCCCCGATCACGATGAGCGCGGAAATCGCGCCGAGACCGCGCAGGGCGAAACGATGATCATAGCTTGCCAGCAGGCGTTCGAGCGGGCCGGCGATCGCCCATTCCGCACCGATCACGACGACGAGCGCGAACGCGCCGCCGAGAAGCCCATACCAAAGGCCCGTGTACAAAAACGGCCGGCGCACGAAACCGCTGCCGGCGCCGATGAGCTGCATCACCGCGATTTCGTCGGCGCGGCCCTGGATATCCGTGCGCACGGTGTTGCCGATCACGAGCAGCGTCGCTAGCGCAAGCAACGCGGCGATCACCGCGACCGCACGTTCGCCGAATTGAAGCACGTCGGAAAGGCGGCGCCGCCAGGTTGCGTCGTACTGCACGAAATCTACGCGCTTGTCGTTGCGCAGTTCGGCGACGAGCGGCGGATCGTCCTCGTCGGCGAGTTGCCGCGGCGTCACGACCAGCACGGTCGGCAGCGGATTTTCCTTGAGGATATCCAGTGCTTCGCCGAAACCCGAAAGCTGGCGGAATTCAGCAAGACCCTGCTCGGGTGTCTTGATGATGACGTCGGCCACGTCGTCGCGCTTTCGCACGTCCGCAGCGAAGCCGCTCGCAGCCGGCGCCGCAATCGTCGACTTGAGGAACACCGTCACTTCGCGCGCCTCGCGCAGGCCACCGGACAGAACGCGTGCGTTGTCGAACGCGATATAGAAGAGAAGCGGCAACGCCAGCGCGAACCCGAGCATAAGCACCGTCAACGCGGTTGCCCACGGCCGCGCGGCGAGACGCCCGAGACTCGAGAAAAACCCGTAAAGATGGTGATCGCGCCACGCGCCGATGCGCGAGCCGACCGACGAGCGCTGTCGCCTCGGTTCGGCCGGCGCGGCGGGAGCGGCGGGCGGCGCCGGAACGACCGGCTTGCGTACGTTGCGCTCGGCTTGGCGTTTCACCGTCATGCTGCCGCCGGACGAAAATCGTCGATCAATCGGCCGTGATCGAGCACGAGCACGCGTTTTCCGATGCGCTTGATCAGATGCAGATCGTGACTTGCGACAAGCACTGTCGTGCCGACTGCTCCGAACTCGGCGAAGAGATTCATGATTTCGGCGGAAAGCTGCGGATCGAGATTGCCGGTCGGCTCGTCGGCGATGATCACCGGAGGCTTCGCGACGATCGCGCGCGCGATGCCGACGCGCTGCTGTTCTCCAGCCGAAAGCGCGAGCGGCGATGATTTTTCCTTGGCCAGCAGGCCAACCTTGTCCAGCGCGGCACGCACGCGTTTTCCGATTTCATCGCGCGTGGTTCCCGCGATGATCAGCGGCAGCGCGATGTTGTCGAACACCGTGCGATCGGTCAGCAGACGATGATCCTGAAACACCATGCCGATGCGCCGGCGCAGCTGCGGCACCGAGCGCGAGCGAAGTCCGGCGAGTTGCGTGTGGTCGACGACGATCTGCCCGCGCGTTGGCCGCTCGACGAGACCGATGAGTTTCAGCAGCGTGCTCTTGCCCGCGCCCGAATGACCGGTCACGAACACCATCTCGCCCGCGCCGATCTCGAAGCTGAGCTCGGCGAGCGCATCCTGGCCGGACGCGTAGCGTTTGCTGACTTTGTCGAAGGTGATCATTGTGAAAGCCGGGATTCGGGATTCGGAATTGGCGATTGATTGTAGGCGAGGCGCGCGAAGTCGATCGGTGCATCGTCGTCTTTCGATCCCGAATCCCGAATCCCGGCTCTTTAGTTCCTACTTCACCATCTGATTCAAATTGAAGATCGGCAGCAGGATCGCCAGCACGATGAAGAGAACCATCGCGCCGACCAGCAGGATCACCGCCGGACCCAGCACCGCGGTCAACGCGCCAAGCCAGCGGTCGAGTTCGCGCTGCTGGTGAAACGCCGCTTCGCCGAGCATGCGCGGTAGTTCGCCCGAGCGCTCGCCGCTCGCAATCAGTCTCAGCGCAACCGGCGGAAACAAACCGCTTTCGCCGAGCGCGCGCGAAAACGCACTGCCCTCGCGAACCTTGAACGCGGCGCGGCGCATCGCCTCGCGCATCGGCAGGTTCGGCACGACCTGCGCCGCGATACCGAGCGCATCGAGCAACGGCACCGCGCTTTCCGCAAGCAAGGCTAGCGTGCGCGTCGCGCGCGCCGTGTTCGCCGCGCGCGTGAGCCGGCCGACGATCGGCACGCGCAACAGGAACGAGTGCCAGCGAAAACGCGTCGATTCGGTGCGCAGCGCGATCCGCGCACCGATCGCTAGGACAACCAGCACGATCAGCACGACCCAGCCCCATGCGCGCAGAAATGCCGACAATCCAAGAAGCGCGCGCGTCGCCAGCGGCAGCGTTTGATGGAGGTTCTGGAACACGCCGGCGATCTGCGGCACGACCCAGGTCAGGAGTCCGGCGACGACCGCCGCCGCGACCAGCGACAACAGCACCGGGTAAGCCAGCGCGGCCAGAATCTTCTGCTTCAGCGCATCGCGCGCTTCGGCGTAGTCGGCGAGTTTTTCGAGCACCGTGGCGAGTCGGCCCGATTGTTCGCCGGCGCCGACCGTCGCGCGGAAGATGTCCGGAAAACTTTCCGGAAATTCGCCCATTGCCTGCGCAAGGCTCGCGCCTTCCATTACGCGCGCGCGAAGCGCGACCGTCATGCCGCGCTGACGCTCGTTTTCCGCTTGCTCGGACAACGCGTCGAGCGCCTCGTCGATCGGCAGACCCGCACCGATCAGCGTCGCGAGCTGGCGCGTCAGAAGCGCAAGCTGCGCGCCACCGATCGCGCGCCGCGCGAACACGCCGCTGCCTTGCGCCGTGCCTTCGTGGACTTCCTCGACCGACAGCGGATTGAGTCCACGCTCGCGCAGCGATCCGCGCACTGCGCGCGCAGTGTCGCCTTGCAGGACGCCGCGTTGCGTCTTGCCGTTCGCATCGAGAGCCTGGTAGGCGAACGCGGGCATGGGTCGCGGGAACTATTCCTCGCGCGTGACGCGCAGGACTTCTTCCGGAGACGTAACGCCGGACGCGCATTTGCGCCAGCCGTCTTCGAGAATCGACGGCGAGCGCGAGCGTGCGTGACGATCGAGATCGGCTTCGGAAGCGCCTTCATGGATCAGTCGGCGCATCGTCTCGTCGACGCCGACAAGCTCGTAGATTCCGGTGCGGCCTTTGTACCCGGCATGGCGCTCGGCGAGATTCGCGCGCGGCCGATACAGCGTCGCCCGCGTGTCGGCCGGCTTGCCGAACGCGGCGAGCTCGGAAGTCGTCGCGCCGTACGCTTCGCGCGTCGCGGGATCGAGCACGCGCACGAGCCGCTGCGCGAGCACACCGATCAGCGAGGACGACAAAAGAAACGGCTCGACGCCCATATCGCGCAGACGCGCCAGCGCACCCACTGCGGAATTGGTATGCAGCGTCGAAAGCACGAGATGCCCGGTCAGCGAGGCCTGCACGGCGATTTCCGCCGTTTCGAGATCGCGGATTTCGCCAACCATGACGACATCGGGATCCTGGCGCAGGATCGCGCGAAGGCCCCGCGCGAAGGTCATGTCGACGCGCGTGTTCACCTGCGTCTGGCCGACGCCGTCGATGTAATACTCGATCGGATCCTCGACGGTCATGATGTTGCGCGAGCTGTCGTTGAGCTTGAGCAGCGAGCCGTACAACGTCGTGGTCTTGCCCGATCCGGTCGGACCGGTGACGAGAAGAATCCCGTGCGGCCGCGAGATCATGTCTTCGAGCCGCGCGCGAACTGCATCGTCCATGCCGAGCTGTTCGAGATCGAGCTTGCCGGCCTGCTTGTCGAGAAGGCGCAGCACGACGCGCTCGCCACGTCCCGCGGGAATGGTCGAAACGCGCACATCCACCGGACGTCCCGCCACGCGCAAACCGATGCGTCCATCCTGGGGCAGACGTTTTTCGGCGATGTCGAGCTTGGCCATGACCTTGATACGACTGACAACCGCGTTGGCGATTGCTTTTTGCGGCGCCAGCACTTCGCGCAGAACGCCGTCGATGCGAAAGCGCACGACGAGGCGATTCTCGTACGGCTCGATATGAATATCCGACGCGCCTTCCTTGACCGCTTCTGTCAGCAGCGCGTTGATCAGGCGGATGATCGGTGCATCATCTTCGCTTTCGAGCAGGTCTTCAGGTTCCGGCAATTCGTCGGCGAGCGTTTTCAGATCCATGTTCTCGTCGAGGCCTGACACCATCGCGCGTGCATCGTCGCCCTGCTCGTAAAGATCACGCAGCAGGCGTTCGAATTCCGGCGCGGGCATCGCGGTGAACTTGAGCGGCGCGCCGAGATGGCGACGAAGCTCGGCGAGAATCTCGACGCGCACGCCGTCGCGGCAGACGATCTCTGCGCGATCGTTGTGCCAGCCGGTCAGCGCGACTCCGTGGCGACGCGCGTAGCCGAAACCGGGCCGCTGCGGGCGCGCCGTCTCGCTCATTGCCGATGCGGCGCCGGCGAGGCCTGATCCGGCTGACCGTCCAACGACGGACTTTCGAGGAAGTCGTGCACCTCCGGCAACAGCGGCCGCTGCGTCTGTGGCGTGATCGGCCAGTTCTCCTCGCGATGCTGCAGTTGCTCGGTGCGCATGAAGTTGTATTTCTCGCTCGACACCGAGGCTTCGGTTGCCGAGTCGCGCAGGATGCGTGGATGCAGGAACACCATCAGATCGCTCTTCGTGCGGTTGTTCGTTCGATAGCGAAAGAGATTGCCGAGCAGCGGGATGTCGCCGACCAGCGGAACCTTCTGCTCGTTGTCCTTGAGTTGATTGTCGATCAGCCCGCCGAGCACGAGCAGCGAGTTGTCGGCGACGAGCACGCTGGTCGTCACCTCGCGCTTGTTTGTGACCAGATCGACCGCGCCCTGAACCGGCGGCAAGAGATTCGAAACTTCCTGATGGATGTCCATCCGCACCGAATCGCCCTCGTTGATGTGCGGCGTGACCTTGAGCACGAGGCCGACATCCTTGCGCTCGATGGTCTGGAACGGATTGGTGACGCCGGTCGTGGTCGATCCGCCGACCGTGCTCGTGGTCTGCGAGCCGAGCGCATTGGTCGTGTACTGGCCGGTCAGGAACGGCACCTCCTGCGCGACTTTGATCTGCGCTTCCTGGTTGTCGAGCGTCAATATCGACGGCGTCGACAGGATGTTCGACTTGCCGTCGCCCTGCAGCGCGGTGACCAGCGCGCCGAGCTGGAAAATCGTGTTGCGGCCGACCGTGATCGTTCCATTGATATAGCCGAGATTGAAACCGTTGCCGACGCCGAGCGGATTCTGCGCGGCGGCAATGATGTTGTTGCCGGGCGATGTGCCGGTAAAGTTGGTGCCGCCGATCACGCTGTCGCGCAGGCTTCCGTCCGAGTTCTGCTTGAACGGCAATTGCCATTGCACGCCGATCTCGCTCGCGGTCTGGTCGGAGACTTCCGCGATCACCGCCTCGATCAGCACCTGCGCGCGGCGCACGTCGAGCTGGCGCACGACTGCGGCGAGCGAACGGAACACCGCGGGCGGCGCGCTGATGACGAGCGCGTTGTTTTCCTCGTGCGCCTGGATCGTCGCCGGCGATACGCCGCCGGCGCCCGAAGCCTCGCCGCCTTTGTTCGCGGTTGGCGGCGCGATGCCGGTGAGCGTCGTCGCGACGCCTTGCAGGATCGGCACGAGATCCTTCGCGTTCGCGTAGCGCAGGTAAATCACCTGCGTGTCGCCGCCGCCGTCGAGCGGCGTATCGAGGTGCGTGACCAGCGCGCGCATGCGCAGACGCCCCGCTTTCGGCCCCGACAGCAGAATCGAATTGGTGCGCGCATCGGCGAACACGCGCTGCGCTTCGCCGGGCGGTGCGCTCTTGTCGTCCGAAAGGAGCGTCAAGGTTCGCGCGAGCTCGGCCGCATTCGCGTGCGCGAGCGGAATCACTTCGACTTCGGCGTCGGACACCGTATCGATGCGCTGGATGATGCTGACAAGGCGCTGCACGTTGCCGGCGCGGTCGGAAACAACCAGCGAATTCGACGCCGCGTGCGCGATCAGCTGACCGCCCTGCGGCATCAGCGGGCGCAGGATCGGTACGAGATCGGCTGCCGCAACGTGCTTTACGGGCACGATCTGCGTGACGAGTTCGTCCGCCGAATGCTCGCGTATTCCGTCCACTCCGGCGCCGTCCTGCTGTGCCATCGTTTCGGGAACGATCTTGATCATGCTGCCGGCCTGCACCGCTGCGAACCCGTGCACGCGCAATACCGACAGGAACACGTCGTAGATCTCGTCCGGTTTCATCGGCTTGGCGGAAACGACCGTGACCTTGCCTTGCACGTTCGGGCCGACGATGAAGTTCTTGCCGGTGATCTCGCTGACCGTCGCGATCAGCGCCTCGATGTCGGCGTCCTTGAGGTTCAGCGTGTGGCGGCCGTCCGCGGTCACTTCGTGGCCGGGCTGCAATGCGGCCGTGGGCGCGGACGGCGGCGGCGCCGGTGTCGCTGGCTTCTGCGCGAGTGCGGACGGCACGATCGTGAGCAAGATCGTCCACAGAAGAAGGGCACTCGCGAATCGCAGACGCTTCATCGGCAGGTCCTGTACGGGTTACGCACGGTCTACGGGTTCTTGCGAGCGTCCTGCCCGGCAAAAGCGGCGGTTTCTCATTTGAGACTGATCGTGATGTCGGTGGGCCTGCCGTCGCGCAGCACGGTCACGCGCGCGCTCGAAGCGGTGCGAAGACTCTCCACGATCTGCTGGCCGCGTGCCAGCGAGTCGACCGGCGAGCCGTTCACGGCAGTCACGATGTCGCCGGCGCGCAATCCCATGCGGCCCATCAGCGCCGTGTCGGCTCCGGCCGAGAGACGCACGCCGGTGAGACGGCCGCCGTCGAGGACCGGCTCGATTTGCACGCGCCTGGCCAGCTCTTCTGGATTCTGGCGCAGACGTTCGATGGTCTGCTGCACATCGGGCGGAACGCGCGTCGTTTGCGCGCCGGCGGGCGATGTTGCGGAAGTCGAATTCGCATTGGTCGCGTTCGAATGCGAACCCGCGGCGTTGCCCGCCGATGCCGGACGCACGATGTCGGCCGGCGCAAGATTCTGATCGCGCACGAGCTTCAAGGTTTCTTCGACGCCGTCGTGCAGCAGGACCACATGATCCGGATAGACGCGCGCGAGTTTCACTCCGCCCGCGACCTCCTCGCCCGCGCGATACGCGCGCTCGCCGCGTTCACCGTCGCCGATCACCGCGATACCCGATGCGGGATTACGGTCGGCGAGCGTGCCGCGCAACATCATCGCGAGCGTCGTCGCAGAGGCGCCCGGGCCTGAACCTGCGAGCGGCGTATTGCCGAACAGATGCCATTTGGCGATCGACTGCGCCGGCGCGGGACTCTGATCGCCGACTCCGACGCGTAAGGACGCGTCGCCAAGCGCCGCATCGCTGCGTGGAACGAGAAGCCAGATCAACCGGACTAGAAGCCACACCGCGATCGCGCCGAGCACCGCGCAGCTCGCCAGCCCCGTAAGCTCGAACGAGCGGCGATCGATAGTGGCAAACCCCGTCGGCACGTGCCGCGCCCCTGCGAATATTGAATTCGGCGCGAAGCGTAGCAAAGGCGCGGGCAAAGAAGTCCGAATCGCGACGCAAAACATCGATGCTGCGTCGGCAAGCCGCGCGTCCGACTCGGACGGCGGCTTGGAATTCGATCATGAATGCGCGGCCCCGCGACCCCGGAGCGCTCAGCGCGGAGTGAAAAACCGTGCGAGGCGACGGAACAGGCCCGGTTTCTGACGCGGCCCGGTGGTGGATTCGACGCTGCCGGTTTTGTGTCCGGGATCGGCGACTTCGCTGCGTACGACGCGTTCCCGGCGCGGCTTGTGTTCCCGAGCCGGCTCGGCGCGTTTCTTGGAGGATTCGTTGCCGTTCGCCGTCGGGCCGTTCGTCTTTGACGCTGCAACGTCGCCGCCCTCACGGCGTGAGCGCCCGCGACCACCGCGGCGACGCCGCTTGCGGGGCGAATCGGCCGTTGCTGGCTCTGCGCTTGGCGCCGGACTAGCGACCGGGCGCGGTTCGACACGTGCAACGGGTTCGGCGAGCGCCGGTTTCGGCGCGGCGGCGGATTTGGCGTGTCGGCCGTGACCGCGATCGCTCCCTTGCGGTTTTCCTGCGCGCGGATGTCGTCCCGCCGGGCCGCCGGTCTTCTTGGGCGGCGCGCCGGCCGTGTTGCGCGCGTCGTCCGCCGTTTCGTCTTCGCTGGCTGTCAGCGCCGGCGCACCCGCTCGGCGCGGCGGTGCGATCAGGAGCTCGGGCTCGATGCGTTCGACCGGAATCTTCTGGCCGATATACGTTTCGATGTCCGGCAGGCCCATCGCGTAGAGATCGCACGCAAAACTGATTGCGTCGCCTTCCGCGCCGAGCCGTGCGGTGCGGCCGATGCGATGCACATAATCTTCGGCATCGTGCGGCAAGTCGTAGTTGAAGACATGCGAGACGGCCGGGATGTGCAGTCCACGTGCGGCGACGTCGGTCGCGACCAGCACTTCGATCTCGCCTCTCTGGAACTTGCCGAGCAAGCGCTCGCGCTTGGCCTGCGGCACGTCGCCCGACAGCGTGGCGACCGTGAAGCCTTGCCGTTCGAGCGTACGCGTGACTTTTTCGGCAGCGATCTTCGTGTTGACGAACACGATGCTGCGCTTGGCGTCG
>DASYJJ010000249.1:0-1801 GCA_035996605.1 Rhodanobacteraceae bacterium | reverse complement strand
GCCTTCCTGGCGGACGAAACAACACACGGACGGGAGTCGGTTTTCGCGAACACACCAAGGAGCCACAACAAACAAAACAAAAGACAACCCACAACAGTTTGCCCAGCCCCCAACCCGAGTAGAGACCATCCCAGCCGAACCCAAATTCACGCCGAAGCTATAATCAAACACCCGCCAAAGGATCAAAGCGAATGCCCGCCCGACTCGCACCCGACCGCAGCCGTGGCCTGATCATCGCGTGCGGCATCATCGGCGACGATGAACGTGGCAGCGGTTTGTTGCTGCGTCTCGTCGCGCTGGTGGGTGCGCAGCCGCGGGTGCTCATCATCGCTGCGAGTGAGAGCGCCGAGGAGCCGGATTCCGATTTCGAGACGACGTTGTATTCCGCAGGCGCTGCCGAGGTGCATCGCCAGTTCATCGTTGCGCGCGCGGATTGCGAGCGGCGCAGCCTGCTGGACGCGTGCGAGCACGCGCATCTTGTATTGCTGCAGGCTGATCAACCGTTGCGGCTTTCGACACTGATCGGCGGCACGCTGCTGGCGCGCGCGATCCGTCGACGCAACGCCGACGGCATGGCCGTCGCCGGTTGCGGCGGCGGCGCTGCACTCCTCTGCGAGCACATGCTCGCGCACGGCACCGAGGGACCGACGCCGCGAAGTGGCGGCGCGAGCCTCGCGCCCGGGCTTGGGCTCACCAATCGCGTCGTCATCGATCAGGGCGGTCATGCGACCGATCGACTCGGCCGCCTGCTCGCCGCGCTCGCGCTGAATCCGTTTGCGCTCGGCCTCGGCATCGATCAGGACACGGCCGCGGTGATCGGCCCGGACAATGGGCTCGAAGTGATCGGCGCGGGCGGCGTCACCGTGATCGATCCTGCCGAGATGGCCGATTCCAACGCCGCCGATCTCGCGCCGGGCGCGCCGATCCGCATCACGAATCTGCGCCTGCACTCTCTCACCGGCGGCACGCGATACGATCTCGATTTCCGACGCACGCTCGCCTGAGCGCTCTCTCACGATGACAGCGCAACCTGCATTCACGATTCGCCCGATTGAATTCCGCGACGATGAAAAAATCGCCGCGATCATCCGCACCGTGATGCCGGAGTTCGGCGCGGATGGTCCCGGCTTCGCCATCCACGACACCGAAGTCGACGCGATGAGCGCCGCCTATTCACGGCCGCGCTGCGCGTACTTCGTGATCGAAGCGAACGGCGAAGTGCTGGGTGGCGCCGGCATCGCGCCGCTCGACGGAGGCGATGAGGACGTGTGCGAATTGCGCAAGATGTACTTCTTGCCGGCATTGCGTGGAGTCGGTGCCGGCCGCGCTGCGATCGAACACTGCCTGACGGCCGCGCGCACGGCAGGTTTCCGGCGTTGCTATCTTGAAACGCTGACGGGAATGGACGCCGCACAACGCCTTTATCTCGCCAATGGCTTCGTGCGCATCGGTCATGCGATGGGCAGCACGGGCCATCACGGCTGCAATCGCTTCTATCTGCGCGAACTCTGAGACACCGCACACATTCGCGCGCGAGCGCGTGCGATTCGTGTCAACCAAAATTTCTGCTTTGCTTTGCGTTCTCTCTCTGTCGTTGACCTCGTCCGCGCACGCTCGCGCCGGCCGGGCGAGGCGTCGTGCGCCAATGAGGAGAGGATCATGAAACCAGCGACGCTGCGTCTGTTCCGCATCCTGCGCAGTCTCGGCCTCTGGCGCACCTACCGCTCGTGGCGGTCCGTCGCGCTGATGGTGCTGCTGCTGGCTCCGCTTCCGGCATTTGCGTACGACGATCTCTTCGAGG
>DASYJJ010000248.1:0-10285 GCA_035996605.1 Rhodanobacteraceae bacterium | reverse complement strand
CGAGCGACCCGTCAGAAACTGCGGCGAGGCCGCCGCCGTACGTCGCCGTGTTGAAATCGATCAGTGTGCTGCTCAGAACCAGCGAACCATTGCCGCTGAAGTTGATTCCGCCACCGGTGAGTGCATTGCCGTCGCGAAGCTCGAAGTTGTAGAAGGTGATATTGCTGGTGCCCGTGATGTTGAAGACGGGGCCCGACGCACCCTCGCCGCTGATGATCGTGGCGTCGCTGGTAAAGAGGCTGTTGCAGGAGAGCCGGCCGCCGAAGAAATAGAGATCCTGGTTGTCCACATTGATCGACTGCGCCGAATAATCCTGGTCCGACGAGATGTCGATGATTTTCTGTTCGGTCGTTTGCGATTGTGCGGCCGCATCGACCGCGGCCTGGATCGAGGTGCTGTCGCAGCCCGCTCCGGCACCCACGTACCAGGTCTCCGCGAAGGCTGGCGAAAGGCCGAACGCGGCCAAGAGTGTCGCGATGCCCAGTGCCGAGAATCCAAAAGCGCGTACAGAACGCATGGCAGAGTCCTCATGACGGCCATCGACTGCTCGTGACAGCCGATGCGGAAATTTCCGCATGAGTGGGTAACGCGGTGTCGCTTCTGTTTGCGCCATCGCGCGGCGCGTTGCCTTTCTTACCTGCGTCGTCGCCCGATATCACAGCGCGGTCAGGCCGCGGCTCAAACGCTGCGGATCAATGCACGCGGTGGATCAGCGCGACGGCCGTTCACCAAGCCGCGCGGCCTGGTTCGTCAAATAGTTCTTCTCGGGGGTACGCCGTCTTGGCTGCCGCACGCAGATAAAGAGAGATTGCAGCCTGCGCATCGCCGGCCATTTCGAACAGATGTGCGCGCACGGCGTCGAGCCGATGATGACCGGCCAACCGGCCTTCGATATCGAGCGCGTCGAGCCGATCGAGGCCAGCCTTCGGGCTGTGCACCATCGCCGTTGCGATCGCGTGGTTCAACGCAACCATCGGAGTATCGAGAATGTGCTTGAGCACGTCGTACAGCGCGAGGATCTGCGGCCAGTCCGTATCGTCGGCGCTTTCGGCTTCATCATGCACGGCAGCGATCGCGGCCTGTATTTGATAAATACCGATCGAACCCTTCGACAAGGTCGCGCTGACGAGCGCGACACCTTCGGCGATCGCGTCGCGATTCCAGAGCGTTCGATCCTGCTGCGCGAGTGGAATGAGCTCGCCGTCCGAGCCGACGCGTGCGCGACGCCGCGCATCGGTGAGCAGCATCAAGGCGAGCAAGCCTGCGACTTCGCCGTCATCCGGAAGCAATGCGCGGACCGCTCGCGTGAGCCGAATCGCTTCGTCGCTGAGATCTGCGCGGTGCAGGTCCGGTCCGCTGCTTGTCGTATAGCCTTCGTTGAAAATGAGATAAAGCACGTGAAGGACCGACGCCGGCCGTTCGCTGCGTTCGGCTTCGTTCGGCACGGCGAACGGAATGCCCGACGATTTGATCGTTTGCTTCGCGCGACTGATCCGCTGCGCCATCGTGGCTTCCGGAACGAGAAACGCGTGAGCGATCTCGGCTGTCGTGAGGCCTCCGACGGCACGCAGCGTCAGAGCAATCGCAGACGACGAACTCAGTGCCGAATGGCAGCACATGAAAAGAAGCGCGAGCGTGTCGTCGTGTTCCGCCGATGCCTCGAAATCGCCAGCGTCCGGATCCTGGAAAGGCCATTCCTGGCGCACGACGAACGCTTCGCGCTCGCGTCGCGAGATATCGCTGCGGATCTGATCAGTCATGCGCCGCGTGGCAACGTGGATCAACCACGCGCGCGGATTCTCGGGTTCGCCATCCACGGGCCATTGCATCGCCGCTGCGAGCAACGCTTCCTACACGGCGTCTTCGCTCGCGCCGAATCGCCGAAGCGGCGCATAACCGCGCCGAGCACCTGCGGCGCAAATTCGCGCAGCAGGCGCTCGATGTCGACTTGCGCGGAAATCGACGTCACATCTCGACGGGTGGTGCGCTCATGACCTGCCGCACTTCGACCGGCATGTTCATAGGCACGCCGCCTTTTCCGGGCGCGGCGGATACGATCGCGGCAATCTGGTAAGCGCGCGCCGTGCTGTCGACATCGAGGATCCAGAATCCGGCAAGGAATTCCTTGGCTTCGGCAAACGGACCGTCGGTGTCCGGCGTGCCGTCCTTGCGAGCGCGCACGCTCTTGGCTTCTTCGGGGCCGGCCAAACCCTGCGCATCGACGAACTCGCCGGATTCCTTCAGTTTCTTGTTGAGGCCGATCATGAATGCGATGTGCGCCTGAATGTCCTTCTGCGGCCAGGTGCCGATGCCGGCGGTCGTCCAGCCTTCCTTGGGCGCGTGCATCATCAGCATGTATTTCATGGGCTTGCTCCTCTCGGTGGGCGCCCGCGATGGGCGCTTTCACGGGTAAGTCGGAGCACGAGGCCACTTCTCGACATCCCGCACAAAACTTTTTTGCGATGGACCGCGGAGGATACTGGAGCCGCAGTTCCGTCGGCATTGGCTCGGACGCACGGGTTCGCAAAGGGGTTATTGCGCCGCCTTGAGCTCGATCGAACGCGGCGTCAATCCCATCGCCTCGCGATAGCGCGTGTACAGCGCGCCGACTTTGGCGACGTATTCCTGCGTCTCGACATACGGCGGCACTCCACCGTATTGCGTGACCGCACCGATGCCAGCGTTGTATGCCGCGGCGACGAGTACGCGGTCGCCGCCGTATTGCGTTTCCAGTGCCGCCAGATGTCGCGCGCCGGCCATGATCGATTGCTTGGCCGAGAACGGATCCTTGACGCCATAATCGCCGATCACGTCCGGCATCAATTGCATCACGCCTTTCGCGCCCTTCGACGACACGGCGTCGGCGGCGTAGTCGCTTTCGGCATGCGCGATCGCGCGCAGCCACGCCTCGTCGACGCCGGTTGCGCGCGCGGCGTTGCGGAACTCGCGCTGAAAAGCGGCGAGCTCGGGCTTCCCGATGTGCCCGAGGCCGCTGTGAGCGGGCGACGCGGGCGGCGTCGCAACGGTGAATTGAAGTACCTTGCTCGAGCCGGGCAGATTGCGCGTGCTGTAGACGACTTGTCCGTCCTGCTCGCGCTTGTACAGCGTGCCACTGAACACGCCCATTGCACCCCAAAGGTTCGGCAGCGCAGCCGCGTTGTCGTCGAGCGTATTCGCTGTGCACTTCGAACCGGGCTCCGGCGCCGTCGAGAGGCTCACGGTGCCATCGCGCAGACAACGCCAGACCGTGCGCGCGTGCGCAGAGTCGATGGGAAGCAGCACGACAAGCAGCGCCAACACGAGCGCTCCAGGGTTCTGTGCGATCGTCCAGCGAATCATCGTGATCGCCAATTCTCAAGAGGAACAGATTCCGCGCAGAGAATCGCGGCGCGACTCTGAACGTCGGCTTTGGCGGCTCGAGGCATAAGGCGACTGTCGGACACTCGACCGCGCGTCGACGCGCGTAACTCGTCTTTACAATCGCGGCGATTGCGCAACACGCAAGAGGTCGCTTCGTCCTTTGCCCTTGGCAAAGGATTTACATCTCGGTGCGGGGTGCTTACGTCCTCGGCGAGACAGTTTTGATATTTTGCGGTCAATTACCTTCGCTGCTTATTCTTATGGTTGGCGCACGCGTTTCCGGACTCGTATGGGTCGGCATGATGGCCGCTCTCGCGGCATGCTCGAGTATGCCCCGCAACGCGGAGGCGCAAGGTTTTCCCGGTGGCGGCAGGGGTGGCGGGCACGGTGGCATGCGGCCGTCGCAGGGCGGAGGCGAGCATTCGAATCAGGCCGCAACGCCGCTGACGGAAGATCCGCTCGCGGGTTTTCTCGGAACCCTGCATGCGCTGCGAATGGAACTCCTCGTTCGCGAGGATCAGGTCGAACACTGGAGCTCCATGCAGGATGCGCTGCGTGCCTATGTCGATCTTGGCCGAGACGCGGGACAGCAGCTTCGCAATTCCGCGATCGATCCTTTGCTGCGGCTCAATAATTTCGCGGACGACGCGCGTGCGCGTGCGGACGCGTTGCAGAAGGTCAGAGACCGCACGACGGAACTCGTCGCCGCACTGGACGATCACCAGCGGCAGGTCTTCGCGACGCGTCTTGCGGATGCTCTCTCGGGCGGAGCATCGCACGCGCCGTGAGGCCGCCGTGTCGTACGTCTGGCGCGGCGCGCTCACGATGACCAGCCGAATGTGCGGTTGACGCAACTGGGTGCTCCGGTCGCCGGAGTTTTCTGGGACTATCCGTTTCGCGAGAATCGACCGCGGCCGTCAGCCGCGCCCGTCAGCGAAAACGACATCCGCTATCCAGTTGCGGGCGCGACGCGCAAGCCGTGCGTCCTGAGTTTCCCCGCCGAGCGTCGCGGACGTTTTTCGAAGGAACGAAGGAGGCACTCCATCGAACGTGTTGACGTTGACGACCGCATACAACTTTCCAGCGATGCGGCTCGTCGAGAGCGGAACGACACCGCAGTGCGCACAGACATGGAACTCCGCGGTCCTGGTCTCGAACGAGTAGGCCGACGCCATCGAACGATCCGCGATCGTGACTTTCAGCGAGCCGGTCGGGCACGATGTCCACACGCCACCGTGCTTCGTGCAGAACGTGCACGTGCACGCGCGCGCCGGAATTTCCACCGGTTCGGGCCGCCAGTCGAGCTCGAACGAGATGTTGCCGCAGTGGCAGCTGCCGAGGATGAGCATTGCGGCATTGTATCGATGGAACCGGTTCGGACCAGCTGTCGCGAAATCCTGACGCAGCTCGCCTCGGCGCGGGCCGATCCGCGCATATTTGCTAAAATCACAAGCTCGACCTCGATAACGGCACGACGCAATGGCGACCACGCACCCGCTCGACACCAATCAGATCCGCGCGCGCATCGGCGATCTCAAGGAGCGCGTGGCTTCGCTCAGGGGGTATCTTTGACTTCGATGTGAAGTCCGAGCGCCTCGAAGAGGTCTCTCGCGAGCTCGAGAATCCGGACATCTGGAACAACCCGCAGCGCGCGCAGGATCTCGGCAAGGAGCGTGCGGGTCTGGAGCGCATGGTCGGCGGCATCCGCACCCTGACCGATGCGCTCGGCGAGGCCGGCGACCTGCTCGATCTTGCGATCGGCGAGAACGATGAAAGCACCGCGGACGCGGTTGCCAAGGACGTCGACAGCCTCGGCACAAAAGTCGAAAAGCTCGAATTCCAGCGCATGTTCTCCGGAAAGATGGACAGCGCGAACGCGTTCGTGGATATCCAGGCCGGTGCCGGCGGCACGGAAGCGCAGGACTGGGCCGAAATGGTGTTGCGCATGTTTCTGCGCTGGTGCGAGCACAAGGGCTGGAAAACCGAACTGCTCGAAGCGTCCGCGGGCGAAGTCGCGGGGCTCAAGAGCGCGACGTTTCGCGTCGAAGGCGATTACGCATACGGCTGGCTGAAGACCGAGATCGGCGTGCACCGGCTGGTGCGGAAATCACCGTTCGATTCGGATAACCGTCGGCATACGTCGTTCGCTTCGGTGTTCGTCAGTCCCGAAGTCGACGACGATATCGACATCGAAATCAATCCGGCCGATTTGAAGACCGATGTGTACCGCTCCTCCGGCGCCGGAGGCCAGCACGTCAACAAGACCGAATCGGCCGTGCGCATCACGCACATGCCGAGCGGGATTGTTGTCGCTTGCCAGACCGAACGCTCGCAGCACGCGAACCGCGATCGCGCGATGAAGATGCTGAAGGCTAAGCTCTACGAAATGGAAGTGCTCAGACGCAATGCCGAAAAGGATGCGCTCGAGGCGACCAAGTCGGACATCGGCTGGGGCTCGCAGATCCGCAATTACGTGCTTGATCAGTCGCGCATCAAGGATCTGCGCACCGGCATCGAGCGCACGGACACGCAGAAAGTGCTGGATGGGGATCTCGACGAGTTCGTCGAGGCGAGTTTGAAGGCGGGGCTCGAGGCGGGTGCCAAGCGCGCGGATGCATAGCCCGTCGTCCCGGCGGAACCCGGGATTCGGAGCATTTTCGCCCGCGCATGAAGAGTCACTGGATCCCGGCTTTCGCCGGGATGACGATGGGTTGGTCAGATTCGAATTCAGGCGAGCAGCATGAGCGACAAGCAGAACGATCGGGACAAGGAGGGAAATTCTGGGACGCCTCCTGAAACGCCCGCGCTCGACGAAAACAAATTGATCGCCGAACGCCGCGAAAAGCTGCGCGCGTTGCGCTCGCGCGGCAGCGCGTTCCCGAATGATTTCAAGCCGGATGCGTTTGCAGGCGATCTGCAGAGTGAATTCACCGACGTCGAAAAATGGAATGCCGAAGCGCTGGCTGCATCGACCCGTCGCGTTCGCGTGGCTGGCCGCATCACGGCCAAGCGCATCATGGGCAAGGCCAGCTTTGCGCAGATCCAGGACATGACCGGCCGCATCCAGCTGTTTCTGCAGCAGTCGGCGCTCGGTGACTCGTACGAAGCATTCAAAGGCTGGGACACCGGCGACATCATCGGCGCCGAAGGCACGCTGATGCGCACGAAGACCGGCGAGCTCTCCGTAAAGGCCGACGCGCTCAGGCTGATCACGAAATCATTGCGGCCGCTGCCGGACAAGTGGCATGGCCTGGCCGACGTCGAGCAACGTTACCGGCAGCGTTATGTCGATCTCATCGTGACGCCGGAATCGCGACGGGTTTTCGCGCTGCGCTCGGCGATGATCCGCTTCATGCGGCAATGGCTCGAGGCCGAGCCGCGACGTTTCATGGAAGTCGAGACGCCGATGATGCATCCGATCCCCGGCGGCGCGACCGCGCGGCCGTTCGTGACGCATCACAACGCGCTCGATCTCGACATGTATCTGCGTGTGGCGCCGGAGTTGTACTTGAAGCGTCTCGTCGTCGGCGGCTTCGAGCGCGTCTACGAGATCAACCGGAATTTCCGCAATGAGGGCGTCTCGACACGGCACAACCCCGAATTCACGATGCTCGAGTTGTATCAGGCATATGCGACGTACAACGAGATCATGGATCTGACCGAGGCGATGATCCGCGAAACCGCGCTCAAGACGCGCGGTCGCACCGCGCTCACCTGGGAGGGCAGGGACATCGATCTCGGGCCGCCGTTCCGGCGCTGGGCGATGAGCGAGGCTGTGCGGCACCACAATCCCGAAGTCTCCGAAAGCGATCTTCGCGACCGCGCGGCGATGGCGCGGCATTGCGAGAGGCTCGGATTGCACGTCAAGGACGAATATGGGACTGGCAAGCTGCTGACCGAAATCTTCGAAGCGACCGTCGAGGCGACGCTCGTGCAGCCAACCTTCATCACGCAATACCCAACCGAAGTCTCGCCGCTCGCGCGCGCGAACGATGTCGATCCCGAGGTAACGGATCGGTTCGAGCTCTTCGTCGGCGCCAAGGAAATGGCCAATGGTTTTTCCGAGCTCAACGATCCTGAGGATCAAGCCGAGCGGTTCCTCGCGCAGGCACGGGCCAAGGACGCCGGCGACGATGAGGCGATGCATTACGACGCCGATTACATCCGAGCGCTCGAATACGGTATGCCGCCGGCGGGAGGGCTCGGCGTCGGCATCGATCGCCTCGTGATGCTGTTCGCGGACGTGCCTTCGATCCGCGACGTCCTGCTGTTCCCGTACCTTCGGCCCGAGTCCTAGTTTGGTGGGCTTCGGGTGTCGGTGACCCACTCCGGGTCCGATCGACCGAGGCCACCTGCACGCCGGAGCCACCCCGCGCCGGGAAATCGCGCACGCCGGGAGCGCGCGTGCGCCCTGACGCCCGGGTGAAAGCGCGGTGCCGCGTGGATCCGCGCAGTCATGGGTCTCCCATCGATGAGTATGCTAGCCTTGATGAATCGCTATCCGGCGCCGCATTGGCGGCATTTGGCCGTGCGCGAAAGAGTCGATGAACCGGGTCCGCAGTGTCAGGTCGGGCCGAGAGCGATCGGAGCCAGACAGGGGGCGACCGGGCGTCATCGCGGAGAGCTTGGTGAACGTACTAATCGTCGACGATCAGCCTTCTGCGCGAACGATGCTGCGACATGTCGTCGAAGGCATCGGGCCAGGCATCCGGGTCTCCGATTTCGGCAATCCGGTCGAGGCGTTGCGCTGGTCCGAGGGCAACGGCGCCGACCTTCTCCTGCTCGATTACCGCATGCCCGAAATGGACGGGCTCGAGTTCGCGCGCCGGTTCAGACGTTCGTTGTCACGTCGTGACGTTCCGATCGTCCTGATCAGCGTCGTCGGCGACGAGCCCGTGCGCCAGGCGGCCCTCGAAGCGGGAGTCATCGATTTCCTGGTAAAGCCCGTCAGGCCTCGGGAATTGCGTTCGCGCTGCAAGAATCTCCTGCAGATGCGCCAGCAGGGCGAATCGGTCAAGGAACGCGCCCGTTCGCTGGAGCAGCGGGTTCTTGCCAGCTTGCAGGAAGTCGAGCAGCGCGAGCGGGAAACGCTGTTCCGACTGGCCAAGGCCATCGAATACCGCGACCTCGGCACCGGCATTCACCTGTTGCGCATGTCGCATTACGCCGAGCTGATCGCCGAATCGCTGGGCGTGCCTGAGGAAGAGGCCAGCATCCTCACGCTAGCGGCTCCGCTGCACGATATCGGCAAGATCGGCATTCCGGACGCCGTGCTGCTGAAGCGCAGCAGCCTCACCGACGAGGAATTCGCGGTCATGCGGCGGCACCCGCTGATCGGCTACGAGATTCTGCGCGACAGCCAGAGTCGCTTCGTGCAGATGGGCGCGATCATTGCGCTGCGCCACCATGAACGCTGGGATGGATCGGGCTACCCGGACGGGCTGAAGGGCGAGGACATCCCTCAGGCCGCCCGGATCGTCGCCGTGGCCGACGTGTTCGACGCGCTGACCTCCGAGCGGCCCTACAAGCGGGCCTGGAGTGCCGACGAGGCGTTCGATTATGTTCAGGCGAACCGTGGCACGCTTTTTGATCCTTCTTGTGTAGATGTGCTACTCGCCAACCAACCACGAATCCTCGACATCCTTCACGCCAAGCTGGCACCGCCCGGCCTGGGGCTCTGAAGGATGTCGGTCGTGTCGCCCCCCCGGTTCGAAGGAATGAGCCCAGTCTTCGCCAAGCTGCGCGCGTATTACGCGAACCGGCCCGACAGCGAGCACGGTCAGGCGTTCGTGCGACTGGCGATCCTCGTCGTGGTGCTGATCTACCTCTGCGGCGTCGGCACGGTCGCGGGCTTCCAGGATCCTGATCTCCGCACGGTTCTCCTTTATGTGCTGATCGAGTCGCTGGTCGGCACCGGCATTCTGATCGCTATCGCACGCCAGCCCGGCGTTTCGCGCTCGCGGCGCATTGTCGGCATGCTCGCCGACTACACGATGATGGGCGCCGCGATGCATCTGATGGGCGCGCATCTCGCGCCTGTCTATGTGGTCTATCTTTGGGTCACGATCGGCAACGGCCTTCGTTTCGGACCGCGTTTCCTGCTGGGCGCGGTGGGCCTGGCGAGTCTTTCGTTCCTGTTCGTCATCACGACGACGCCTTATTGGCTCGAGAACCAGGCATTGGCCTGGGGCCTCCTTGCCGGTCTCGTCGCGATTCCCGCGTATTTGACTTCGCTCCTTCGCGCGTTGACGCGCGCGACCGAGGAAGCGCGCCGCGCCAACGAAGCAAAGAGCCGCTTCCTCGCGAACATGAGCCACGAGTTCCGCACGCCGCTGAACGGCATCGTCGGCATGTCCGAGCTCCTTGCGACGACCAAGCTCAACGCCGAACAGCGCGAATGCTCCGATGTGCTGCAGGCTTCCGCGCGCACGCTGCTGGCGCTGGTCGAGGATGTGCTCGACATTTCCGCGATCGAGGCTGGCAAGCTCAAGCGCTTCGACAGCGATTTCCGCCTGAGCGACACCCTGCGCGGCATCCAGCTGATGCTGTCTCCCACTGCGCAGAAGAAGGGTCTGGTCTTCCAGCTCGACATCGCGCGCGACGTGCCGGACTTCCTGCACGGCGACGGCAATCATCTGCGCCAGGTGATGGTCAATCTCGTTTCGAACGCGATCAAGTTCACCGAGCAGGGCCGCGTGCTGGTGTCGGTGAGCTGCGTGGGATCGCCTTGGGAAAATCGCGCGCTGCTGCGCTTCTCGGTGCGCGATACCGGCATCGGCATTCCCGAATCGGCGCAAGGCCGCATTTTCCAGGCGTTCGAGCAGGCCGATGCGGGCCACGGCCGCCGTTTCGGCGGTACCGGTCTCGGCACCACGATCGCCAAGGCGCTGACCGAACTTCTCGGCGGCCATATCGGCTTCGAGAG
>DASYJJ010000247.1:0-3054 GCA_035996605.1 Rhodanobacteraceae bacterium | reverse complement strand
CCTCGCGACATGAACGGCATCAGCGCACAAGAACGCAAGGAAATAGGCGAGGACCCTGCGCCTCGTGAAGGCATGCCCTGGGCAATCGCTCTACGCTCCGGTGCGTTCTGGCGGGTCGCCGCGATCGGCGCCTCCTATGTCTACGTGATCGGATTTTTCCAATCCTGGCTGCAGACCTATCTGGTCAAGGGGCGCGGATTCACGGCAGCCGCGCTGGTGTTTTCGACGCTGCCGTACATGGTCGGCGCGTGTGCGAACGGCATTGGCGGCATCGTCAGCGACATGCTCGTCGGCAAATTCGGATTGACAACCGGACGCCGCATGGTCGGCGTGTGCGGTCTCGGCACCGCGGCAATTTTCATGGCGGCAACGATTTTTGCGACAAGCGGAGTGTGGTCGCTGATATTCCTGTCGCTGGCCTACGCGGGCATCCTGTTTCAACAACCGACCTTGTGTGCGACCACGGTGGATATCGGAAAGGGGCACGTGGGCGCGGTATTCGGATTCATGAACACCGCGTCGAATATCTCATCGGCGGTGTCTTCGGTGGTGTTCGGCTATCTTGTTGCGTACTCCGGCGGTTACGAACTGCCGTTTGTTCCAATGCTGGTGCTGCTCTGCGTGGGAATCGTGCTGTGGTTGAAGGTCGATCCCACACAGCATGTCATCGCCGAGCAGGTGCCGAGCGTGCCGTAAACAAGGGCCTGGAAGTCTGCACGTGCTTGCAAGTCAACTCCTTGGAAGGTGCTCGGCTACTTCAGTGATCGAGTATCGCCGACGCTGCCGCCGACGACCGATGCGTGAGGTCAACGGTCACCGTCACGTCGACGCTACCTCGGCGTGGGGGTACGATGGCCAGGCGCAATCGATTGTAGTAGCGGCCAGCGAGACAATATTCGCGTGCTGGCAAGGTTCGACCGCGGCACCGTGCGAACGAATGCCAACGATGCAGGTTTGCAACTCACAGCGGAGAAGCGGGTCATGACGAGAATTTCATTCTGGCTGATGGCGATCGTTGTGGTGGTGCTCGCCGTCTTGGTGGGAGGCACGGCGATGTCGGCGCAGGACAAGTACAGCCTGAAAGTGCCGGGTGGGCTCGCGTTTTCCGACTTCAAGGGATACGAAGGCTGGCAGGCTGTTTCCATCAGTCAGGACGGCGGGGCGATCGCCGTGATCCTCGCCAATCCCGTGATGATCAACGCCTACCGCGCAGGCGTTCCCGGCAACGGCAAGCCTTTCCCGGATGGCTCCAAGATGGCGAAGATCCATTGGAACCCGAAAACGAGCGAGACCTTTCCGGCTGCGACCGTGCCGGGAGCCTTGCTCAACGTGGACTTCATGGAGAGAGACGCCAAGAGGTTCGCCGACAGCGGCGGATGGGGGTGGGCCGTGTTCGACTACGACGCTGCGTCCGATACCTTCGCGCCCGGCACCGCAGCAAGCAAGCCGCCGCAGGCGAACGACGCCAAATGCGGATTCGCCTGCCACACGCTGGTGAAGAATCGAGACTACGTTTTTACCGACTACGGGAAGAGATGAGAACCTAGCCGCATCGCGCATCGTCGGGGGATCGCCGTGAGAACGTTCAGCGCATGAGTGGATCGTGACGGATTTCTTCCGGCGCCTGCGCGAGCGGAAGATGGTGCAGTGGGCGCTGGCCTACATCGCGGCGTCTTTCGCGCTCATCCAGATACTCGACATCATCTCGCAGCGGTTCGGCTGGCCTGATCAGGCGATCCGGCTGGTCATCATCGGCGCGGCGCTTGGCTTCTTCGTGACGCTCGTGCTCGCCTGGTATCACGGCGAGCGTGGGGCGCAGCGCGTGACCAGCACGGAACTGCTGATCCTTACTTTGCTTCTGGCGATCGGCGGTGCGGCGCTCTGGCGCATGGCTCCGAGGCCAGGCGAAGCGACGCTCGCCTCGATCACCGCCGGTGCGGCTACGAATTCCGTAGCCGATCCGAGATCGATCGCCGTTCTGCCGTTCATCAACATGAGCGGCGACAAGGACAACGACTACTTCTCCGACGGCATCAGCGAGGAAATTCTCAACGTCCTCGCTGGCATCCCGCAGCTTCGCGTCGCGGCGCGCACGTCGTCGTTCTCGTTCCGCGACGGCAAGCACGAGGCGCCCGAGATCGCCCAGGAGCTTCATGTGCGACTGCTCCTCGAAGGCAGCGTGCGCAAGCAGGGCGACCGCGCGCGCATCACGGCGCAGCTGATCGACGCGAGCAACGGTTATCACGTCTGGTCGCAAACTTACGATCGCGAGCTGAAAGACATCTTCGCCATACAGGACGAAATCGCCGCCGCCATCGCCAACGAGCTCAAGGTGAAGATGGACGGGACGGATGAGACCGCGCCGAAGAAGGCGCGCAACCTCGAAGCGAACGATTTTTACCTGCGCGGACTCGGTCTCTGGCAGACGCGCGGCGAAGCATCGCTCATCGCGGCAGTCGAGAATTTCAAGAACGCCATCGCCGCCGATCCGGAATTTGCAGAAGCCTATGCGGGGCTTGCGCTGACCTACACGATCCTGCCGGACTTGTCCGCGCGCATGGCCTACAACGATGCCCTGGATCTCGCGCGCGACAATGCCGAGGTTGCCCTGACGCTCAACCCGACATTACCCGAAACCTACGTAGTGCTCGGCTATCTCGCCGATGGCGATCGTCGTCGCCACACCGCTCAGGCGCTCTATCGTCGAGCGATCGCGCTGCGGCCGTCGTACGCCACCGCGTATCAGTGGCTTGGCAATTCGCTGTGGACCGGCGCTGACCTCGACGGCGGATTGGCGATGCTCGAACGCGCATCGTCACTCGATCCGCGCGCGTCGATCATTGCCAACAACCACGCCATGGTGCTGATCGCGATGGGTCGCTACGCCGAGGCGATCGCGCTCTGCGAGTCGACGCTGAAGACGTCGCCGCAGGATCAGAATTGCCTCGAGACCACCGCGTTCGCGACTCTGCTCTCAGGCGACTACGTTGCCGCGCGCGCTATGTACGAGCGCTACGCGCGCGTGACCAATCCGGGCGCGACGACGCTGGTCGG
>DASYJJ010000246.1:0-4378 GCA_035996605.1 Rhodanobacteraceae bacterium | reverse complement strand
AGCACCTGCGCTTCCATCTCGCGTTCGGTGAGGCCTCCGCAAAGCTGGATGATGCGATCGGCCAGCGTGGACTTGCCGTGGTCGACATGAGCGATGATCGAGAAATTGCGGATGAGCAGCATCGAGAGCGGATGGCGGCCTTGCGCCGGCGACGGACATAAGCGCGGAATTATCGCAGAAACGGTGCCGCAGCGCCCGGATATCCGCTCGCGAGGCCTTCCGGGCCGCGTTGTCTTGTTTTTGCGCCTGCCAAAAAACAAAGGCGCCGGCGATCTCCACGCCGACGCCCATGACCCTCGTTACGCGAGGCTCGATCCGACTTATCCCTTCTTCGGAATCGGCACCGCGATGAAACTGGTCGCGTCCTCGCGGCGAACGAGCAGCATCACCGACTCGCCGGCCTTGACGTCCTTGACCGCACCGTTGAAATCGCCGATCGATCGGACCGGCCTGCGGCCGATCATCAGGATGATGTCACCTGGCGCCAGCGCGGCGCGGCGCGCGGCGGCACCGCTGATGCGCGTGACGACGACGCCTTCGCCGTTTTCGAGGCCAAGTTGCTTGCGCTGATCGGCGGTGAGATCGTCAACGACCACGCCAAGCGCGTTCGCCGGCGACGCTGCTTCGCCGCCGCGAGCGGCATCTGCCAGTACCGCTTTTTCGCCCGGCAATTCGCCGACGGTCAACGGAAGCGTCATGTCCTTGCCGTCCCGGTAGACGACGAGATTCGCTTTCGTACCGGGCTTGGTGGAACCGACCAGCGGCGGCAGATCCGCCGATGTCGCGATCTCGCGGCCAGCAAAGCTCAAGATCACGTCGCCAACCTGGACGCCGGCCTTGTCGGCGCTGCTGCCCGCGGTGACTTTGTTGACGAGCGCGCCGCCGATGCGCGGCAGGCCGAGTGCCTTGGCGTTTTCGCGATCGACGTTCTGGATCTGCACGCCGATCATGCCGCGGCTGACGTGGCCGGTCGCCTTGATCTGATCGACGGCATTCAGAGCGATGTCGATCGGAATTGCGAACGAAACGCCCATGAACCCGCCGGTGTTCGAGAAGATCTGCGAATTGATGCCGACGACTTCGCCACCGAGATTGAACAGCGGGCCGCCCGAGTTGCCGCGGTTGATCGGCACGTCGGTCTGGATGAAGGGCACGTACTGCTGATCGGCGCCGCCGAAATTGCGGCCGATCGCGCTGACGATGCCGGCCGTCACCGAATGATCGAAGCCGAACGGCGAGCCGATTGCGACGACCCATTGGCCCGCCTTGACGTTCTTGGAATCACCAAGGCTGACGACCGGCAAATTGCCGGCATTCAATTTGAGCAACGCGATATCGTATTGGGCGTCGGTGCCGACGACTTTCGCGTCGAGCTCGCGACGATCCGAAAGACGCACCGTCACGTTGTCCGCGCCGTCGACGACGTGGTTGTTGGTGAGCACGTAACCGTCGGCTGAAATGATGAAGCCCGAACCCATCGAGATGCGCTGGCCGCCACCGCGCGGATGCGGGACCGGCGTGCCGGGTCCGAAGAAACGCTTGAATATCTCGGGCACATCCTGATCGTCGCCATCGTCGGACTGGCTTTCCGGATTGCCCGTCGCCTGCACGTTGACGACGGCCGGACCGTATTTTTCGACCAGCCCGGTGAAATCGGGAAGCTCCGCCGCCAGCGCGCCCGTTCCAACGAGCACCAGCATCAGCGGGACAAGCAACCAGCGGGACGATATCCCTGTTCTCGCTTTCATCATGATACGTCTACCTCGTCTATTCCTGACTTGATTCGAAAATCACTTGATTTGAATCGATTTGAATTGAATCGAATTGATTCGACTTCGAAGCGCTTTCATTTTCGAGTCGCTCGATTCCAAGCAACTCTTGATTTGAAAACTCTCGATTTGAATAGGGTTTGTTCGAACAGCTGCAATTCCGGTGAAAGTTTCACGCACGAACCGACGGATGCCTTCCGTCCGGCCCATCGCTTCGTCGCACCGATCACCCGCTTGGATGGGGATGATTCCATCAAAGTTCCAGCCCGCATGCCGGTGACAGGCCACGTTTTAAGCCGTTCTTCAGTCAGTTGGACCGCTCGTCGGTCGTGTTCGATCGTACGCTGCGCGCCATGGCCTCCACTGTGGCCGGCGGCACGTCCCCAAGGGCCGTCACATGCATCCCGCCCGCATCCAGCGAGTGGACGCTGACCGCGCCGTGCACGATAGTCGATTCGGAGACCGCCGAAGCGGGTTGCGGGTCGGGTTCCACATAGACCGAAACGCTGGCGATGCCATCGGTGTAGACCAGATGTTCTGCGCGCGTCGTGCCGCCGAGCGGGCGCTGCGTGCGCACGAGCCGAAATCCGGCCGGCGCGTCGGCGACATTCCAGAACGGCTTCGTGGTGATTGTCGTCTCGTCCATCGGCGACGCGGCACTGCCGACGTTCCCGGTAGGCGTGAGATCGGTTTCGCTCGGCTTGGCGCCGATATCGAGCGCGACGAACATGAACTGCGCGAGCGGACGCCGCGCACCGTCCACAACCGCCGAGCGCAACAAGAGCTGATTTCCCTGCTGCACCCACAAGCGATAACCGTAGCGATACGGATCGCGCGGCACGATATCGACGATGCGCGCGTCGTAGCCGGCCACACGATCAACGCCCGCAAGGTTCACGCTGTACTGCGCGCCGAGCTCGCGAATATTCGGCACCAGCGGAAGCAATTGCATATCCGCGCGATTTGCGAACAGCGTCGGCACGGCGTTCGGCTGCACGCAGGTGATCGCGTGGCCGTCGCGGATGATCTCGCCGCGGGGACCGCTCAGGCTGACCAGCCGTTCGCGTTCCGTCTCGCCGCCTTCGTGAAAGATGCGCAGCGCGTCGGTGCGACCGTCGTGCTGATAGATGAAGGATCCCTGGAAATCGACGCGGCGCAACGATGCGCTCATACGTCTCAAGAGCTCATCCGGCCCCAGTTCCTGCGCACTGGCAGCGAGACTTGCTATTAGCGCGATCGAACAGAACGAAATCGCGCAACCCGGTGCACGCATTGATTTCAGCGGTTCTCCACCGGTCTCGCCTCGAGCGGCTGCGCCGGCTGAGCGAGCAGGATGTACGGCACGAAATCAGCCTGTCCGGTCGTGCCGGTGGCTTCGTAGTGGCGGATCAGATACGACTGCAGCCGCGGATCGACGGCAACAGGCTCGGTCAAGTCCGATCCGAAACTCGCGGCGGTGGTCTGGATCGGCGAGTTCGGAACGAGCGGCGTCTGGAATGCGGGACTGGTCGAGGCTACCTGCGTTGCAGCCGCGGCAACATTCGGATTCACTCGCGCCACGGGAGCGCTCGCGGCAATCGGGGTCGATTCGGGTTCCGTCGCGGGCTTGGTCACCATCAATGCCGCGACGGCAACCGCAGCCGCGATCGCGCCGCCCGAACCCCAGCGCAGCCACGTATTGCGATCGCGCATCGGTGCGTCTTCGGCATCGAGCCGCGCCATCAATGCGCTGGAAAAATCCACGCGCAGTGCAACGATTTCCTGCCGGCGCAGCGCCTGCCGCGCGACGTGGTAGCGCGTCCAGCGTGCGACGAGTCCATGATCGCCCGCGGCGCGTTTGAGGACGAACCGCGTCTCGTCGCGGCCGAGCTCGCCGTCCATGAAGGCCGACAGCTGCTCCTCGATTGGCTGGTTCATCTCAATTACTCCTGTTCCGACAACAGCGGCCGCAACGTTTCGTCGATCGCTTCGCGCGCACGAAAGATGCGCGACCGGACCGTTCCTATGGGGCAATGCATGGCTTCCGCAATTTCCTCGTAGCTCAAACCGTCGACCTCGCGCAGCGTAATCGCCTGGCGCAACTCGTCGGGCAAGGCTTCGACCGTGGCAAACACGGTTCGTTCAATCTCTTCGCGAAGAAGTTCACGCTCGGGTGTCGCCGAATCACGAAGCCGAGTGGAACCGTCGAACAGCACCGCGTCCTCGACGGCGATGTCGTCGGTAGGCGGCCGGCGGCCCTGCGAAACCAGGTAGTTTTTCGCCGTGTTGATCGCGATCTTGTAGATCCACGTGTAGAACTGGCTGTCCCCGCGGAATGCGCCGATCGCGCGATAGGCGCGGATGAACGCTTCCTGCGCAACGTCCTGGCATTCGCTCCAGTCGTTGATGTAACGGCCGACGACGCTGACCAGCTTGTGCTGGTATTTTCTGACCAGGAGATCGAACGCGTGGCGGTCGCCCTTCTGGACGCGCAGAACCAGCGCCTGATCGACGTCGTTTTCGCCCATCCGGGCCGTTCTCCCTAGTACCGACCCGTCAGGCATCCCTGCTAGACCGCGGCCAGCGGAAATAGTTTCTGGTCGCCCGAGCACAGCGCGGTCGGTCCCATT
>DASYJJ010000245.1:0-3022 GCA_035996605.1 Rhodanobacteraceae bacterium | reverse complement strand
GCCGGCATGTTGCGCGGAACAGAAGCGTCCTCGCCGTCCTGCTCGGGGTTGGGCAGGTTGTCGCGGCTGCGGTCGCGCAGCGTCGTGCCGAGCTTCCAGTTCCGCTCGACGAACTTCACGAATGAGGAGTGTTCGCTGTACGCGTGGCTGACGTGGCCACCGGTTGAGAAGGGCGACACCGCAATCATCGGGATGCGCGGACCGGTACCGAAGAAATCGACCGGCTGGATGAAGCCCGAGTCGTAGTAGCCGCCGCCTTCGTCCACGGTGACAAAGATCGCCGTCTCACGCCACTGATCCGGGTTACTTTGCGCCAGTTCGATGATGTTCTGCGCGAACGCTTCGAAAAGAGTCCACTTGGAGGACGCGGGATGGCCATCCATCGTGCCGTCCGGCTTCACGTAGGAAACCGCCGGAAGCGTGCCGGCCGAGAGGTCGCCGAAGAGATCGGTCACATCGCGCATGTGATCGGTGACCATGTCGGGATAGCTGGCTTCGTACTCGAACGGATTGCAGATGTTGCAATACGTGCCGTTCAACGGGTCCGTCGTTCCGTCCGCATTGAAACCGCCGCCGTAGTATTTCCACGAAATGTTGTGCGCGCTGAGAACGTCGCCGATGCTTTGCTGCATCGTTTGCGGAACCACGAGTCCGCTCTGCACGAGGCCTTTCGGCGTGAACGCAGGATCGACATTCACGGCTTGCCAGTATTCGCCGTCGCCGCACTTCGTATCGACGCGGTAGGGAAGTGCGTTCAGGTAGTTCGCGATCGCCGCGATGCCGGGCTGGGTTGTGTCGGAGCAATTGAACCACTGCGCGCGACGCGTATAGAGATTGAGTGTTCCCGGCTGCGGATCGGGATCGTAGATATTGCTTGCAGCGGGCGTCGCGGGATTGCCGCTGCCGTCGCTGAAGAACACCTGGTCGGCAAAGCCGAGTGGCTGGCTGTCCGGACCGGTGCCGCCGAGTACAGGCTGGTGATAGTTGTCGCTCATCGTGTACGCGTCGGCGAGCGACTTGAACAGCGGAGCGTCGCCGTGCTGCATGTTGAAGAACGCCATGGTCTGCCCGGTGTCATGCGGCGTGCTTCCCGGCGGCGTGCTGTACGTGGTCGTGATTGCCGATTGAAGATCGTGCAGACAACCGGTTGGGTTGTCCCGCGACACGTGCTCACTGTCGATCGCGCAATCGACCTGCTGGACCATCTGGAAGTATTGATGGATCGTGTCGGCGGTGAACGCATCGAACGGCATCGATGGCCCCGTCATCTGGAACGGTCCCGGCGGGAGTGCGTTGACGTTGCTGATGCGGGTGTCAGGGCCGAGCGTAAAGTCCAGACCCGTGCCACCGGTTCCGAACAGGAATTGATCGTCCGGCGGCAGACCGGGATCGCCACCCGGCAGACTCAGGATTCCGATATACGGCGACACGGGACCCACGCCGCCGACGTCGGGCGCGGGCAGCGTCGGATAGAGCTGCTTCTGCGCCATGCCGGCGCTGCTGAAGAATTGGCCGCCGTTTGGCGCCGAAGCGATCTCGTACTGGCGGGCCTTCGCAAAATTCGGACCGGGCGAACCATCGGCGTTGATGATGCCTTCGGACAGGAGATTCAGCACCCGTTCGCTCCTGTGCCTTGGCACGTAGGTAGCGAAAATGTGATCAAAGCTGCGGTTTTCTCCGACGATGATGATGACGTGTTTGATCGGTGTTGCGGTGTCGATGTGGTGTGCCGGATTTTCCAGGTCCTGTCCTGCATGCGCGAATGTGCCGATGTCGGAAGCAGCCAGCGCGAACAGGGGCGCGCACGCGACTGCCTTCATTTTCCAGTTTCGTTTGTGGCGGTTGTTCATCGTATCCTCGAACGATTGACGTGATCCCCAGGCGAGCAGATTCGATCCCCGCCACGGATTCAGTCAGACTCCGGTGACACGCGTTTTTCGTCGCGATTTCGTTTGGACAAATCTTTTCTTACAGTCGTGCAGTATTCATATTGGCGATGGGAGTACGGCGCGATCCCGCCAACTCAGCGTTTCTGCATCGACATTCAGAGTTTCCGATTTGCAGCACCGAGCTCGCGTGCTGCACGAACCAGGCTCGGCTGTTGTGATACCGCTCGTTGCGATGAATCGCTAGGAATTCTTGACTCGCGTGTCGGTCGCGATCCAGTTCGCTTCCCACGTCTTGCCGCCGTCATTCGAGAACGCCTGCTCGAAATGACAAACGTCCGGCGCAGGGCAAGTGATGACGAAGCGGACGAACACTGATTTGCCGTCGAGCGTGTCGGCGCCGAAGAACTCGCCGCGGCCGTTGCTGAACGCACCGATCACCGACGCAGTCAGCGCGCCGTTGCGAAGGTTGGCGTAGTTGAGGCTCCACTGCCGCGTGTCCGGACTGTAGAGGCGAAGCGAGATGCCGGCGATGTGTCCGGATGGGCCGGTCACATCGAGTTCCACCAGATTCGCTCGGCCGTCCATGATCGAGCGCACGACCGACGTGCCGTCGAGATCGATCCATTCCTTCGATCCGGAAAGCGGATGCGCAAGGCGCGATACGTGCGTTTTCCACGTGCCGAATTCGAAATCGAAATCGTGCTGCGCGTCGACTTCAGCCCCCATCGCCGGCGCACACGAGAGAGCACAGACATAAACGACCTCGCGAAGGCGCATTGCCGTTCTCCTTTGGATGCGCCACCACTATCGAACCGCGGTGACGCGTCCGTAAGAACCGCTTTTTACGACTCGCGCCGTGCCATTGGTTCGCATCCATCGAATCGCTGATCCGGCTGGGGTCGCGTTGGGCTGCCCAACGATCCCGTCGCTACGGCAGCACTCCATTCGCAACAAGACGCCGGGCGACGAGCGTGGCTCCGTCCGTCGTCAGGTGTCCCGAGTCCCAGGTCACCAAACGATCCGCGCCTTCCGTCGTGTGCGTGAGGCAGCCCCCATCCGTGCAAAATACATCGATCGCGGAGACGTACGTTACGTTCAATGGCTGAAGCACCAGTCGCAGATCGCGATCGGCG
>DASYJJ010000244.1:0-10629 GCA_035996605.1 Rhodanobacteraceae bacterium | reverse complement strand
CCGTGAGCACGAGCGGCGTTTCCGGCTGCACGCTGGCGGTGCCGAGCTTGTGCAACAACAGCACGCCGGGTCCGTCGGGTCTCAGCGGCGGACTCACCGGCTACATGGTCGGCACCGGTTACGACGAAGCGACCGGGCTCGGCTCGGTCGATGCCGCCAATCTCGTCTCGCACTGGAGCGCGAGCTCGGGCTCGGTGAATCTCGATCAGGTCGGACTCACGGGTTCCTGGTACAATCCCGCGACCAGCGGCCAAGGCGTCGTGATGCAGGTCGTTCCTGATTTCTACGGCGCGGGCGAAGGCTTGCTGTTCGGCGGCTGGTTCACGTTCGACGTCACCGCCGCGGGCGGCCAGCGCTGGTACAGCGTGCAAGGCCAGGTGAGTTCATCGAGCGCTTCGGTGACGCTCCCGATCTATGTCTCGGAAGGCGGCAATTTTGCCGCGCCGCCGGATGTTGGCGTCTCGATCGTCGGTCAGGCCACGCTTTCGTTCAGTGATTGCACGCACGGCACGCTGACCTATGCATTCACCGACGGCAGCGGACGTAACGGCTCGGTTCCGTTGACCCGCCTCGGCGGCAACGTCTCTTGCACGGCCGACGGCAGCGGTCAGGCGCCGCCTTCGTCCCTGCTTTCGGGCGCGTGGTACGACCCGGCGACGAGCGGTCAGGGTCTGCTCTTCGACATCAATCCGCTGCAGCATTCCCTCTTCGTCGCCTGGTACACATACGCGATCAATGGACAGATGATCGGCGGCGCCGCGAGCCAACGCTGGTATTCGCTGCAATCCGGATTCACGCCGGGCGCTGGAACCGTTGGCGGCATTACGATCTTCGAATCAACCGGCGGCGTATTCAGCAATCCTGCAACCGTGACCACGACAGCGGTCGGCACTGCGAGCGTCGTCTTCCACGGATGCACCAGCGCGACCCTGACCTATTCGTTCGATGCCGGCGCAAACAACGGGCAGAGCGGCACGATAGCTCTCGTGCGCACTGCGCCCGCTCTTGCCGGCTGCAGTCCCTGAAAGACGCCGGCGCGCGCCGCGAGCCCGTTGCGGGTGACCCGCGACGCGCGCCTCGTCCGGGCGCTCGTCGATTGAATCCGCTCCTCAATTGAATCCGCTCCTCAATTGAATCCGCCCTTCAATTGAAGCCGCTCGTCAATTGAAGCCGTTGGCGAAGATGATGTCGGAATTGATCTGCAGCGCGCCGATTTCGGGGAAATCGCCGGCCGATTGGCGCGGGAATCCCGGACCGCGCTGATCGTATTGAAAGTTCAGCACATTCGTGCCGCCGAATGTGTCCCATTGTCCGGGCGTCGGCACGTGCGTCTTGGTCAATCCGCCGTTGTCCTGCAGCGGGTGCAAACCCGGATCGTCGTTCGACGTATCGTTCGGACACGGCGCACCGCAGAACATCACGTCGTTGTGACCGCCGTTGAAGCCGGAACCGGGCTCGCCGGTGAGGTCCGCGGTTGGAAACGGCGCGCCGTCGTTGACGTTGTTGGCGATGATCGTGCTGTCCATCTCGCCGGGCACCATGATGTGGACGCCGGCCGCGAAGAAGTGCGTGCCATCGGTCCACTCATGCGATGTGTTGAATGCGATCGTGCTGTTGTAGAGATTCAGCGTCGTGAGCGAGAACATGCCGCCGAAGCGCGTCGAGCGGTTGCCCGATATCGTGCTGTTGGCGACCGTCTCCACCGAGCCGTTGTAGTCGACGAATGCGATGCCGCCCATCTCGAGCGCCTGATTGCCCGAGATCGTGGAGCCTATGATCACCGAAGAGCCACGCGCAAAAATGCCGCCGCCGTAGGACGGCGTTCCACCCTCGACGAGCGCGACGTTGTTCGAGATCGTGCTGTAGAACGATACGACGCCGCCAACGGCGTAAATGCCGCCGCCGCTGGCGTAGCCGGTGCCGTTCGCTTTTGCCTCGCTCATCGTGACCGTGCTGTTCTGGATCTGCACGATACCCGCGGCATAGACCGCGCCACCGAGCGCCGAGTAGCTGCCGGCGCTCACGGTATTGCAGGTGCTGATGTTGACGTTCACGAGCAGCGCATTGCCGCCCGAGTGCACGCATGAACCGGCCACCTGATTATCGTTTCGGTATTTGAACCCGTACCCGATCGACAGATCGCTCACAATCAGCGTGCCGAACCCGAGGTGATACACCACTCCGCCGCTGAGGGCTCCATCGATCAAGAGCTCGTTCCGGCCCGGCCCTGAGATCGCGACGTTGTTCGCGCCGAACACCATCGCGCCGGTCGTCAGCGAAATGTGACTGCAGGCCAGCTGGGTGAGATCGATGGAATCGCCGTCCACAGCGGCTTCGAGCGCGTCGCGAAGACTGCCCGGCCCGCTGTCGTCGCAGTTGGTGACGACGGCGCTCGGCGCATGCGTCGGCGGCAACGTCAGCGTCATCGCCTGCGCCGGCATCGTCGCCTGCGCCGGCCCGAATGCCGACATGGCCGCCGCGAGGCTGGCTGCCAGCGGGAGCTGGCGCAGCGGGGAACGAGGACACGTCCACAACATCGTCATTTGCATTCTCCGAATCGAATAGGGGCTTGGCTCCCCTCTGCGCGGATGTCGCGCGAATCCGAAGAACGCCGCCCTGCCCCGATTTGAGACATTGCGGAGAAACGGCGAGCCGTGCCCACCGGGGCAAATCGATCGCTACCGTTCCAGCGCCGAAAGAAAAGCGCTCCCATACCTTGCGAGCTTGCGTTCGCCGACGCCGCTGATCGATCCGAGCGCGTCGAGCGAGCGCGGACGTTCGCGCAGCATCGCGAGCAGCGTCGCGTCATGGAAGATCACGTACGCCGGCACGCCCTGCTCGCGCGCGAGACGGCCGCGCAGATCGCGCAGTGCGTCCCAGAGCGGCGCTTCGTGCGGCGCGATGTCGATGCCCGCGCGCGCGCGCGGTGCGCGCTCCTTCTTTCGCGCGCGACGCTCGGCGCGGTCCGCCTCGCGGCGGAGGTGTACCGGCGTGGCCCCGCGCAGCACTTCGCGGCTCGCTGCGGTCAGGCGCAAGGTGCCGAATCCTTCCTCGTCGGTCGCAAGCAGGCCTGTCGCGACGAGCTGACGAAACACGCCGCGCCATTGGCGCTTGTCGAGCTCGGCACCGATGCCGAACGTGCTGAGCACATCGTGTCGCAATGCGCGGATGCGATCGTCGACCTCGCCGCGCAGCACCGCCGTGAGGTGAACGACGCCGTAGCGTTGCCCGGTGCGGTAAACGCAGGACAGCGCCTTCTGCGCGACGACGGTCGCGTCCCAGGTTTCGGGCGGGTCTTGGCAATTGTCGCAATTGCCGCAATCGCCGGCGCGCGTCTCGCCGAAATAGGCCAGCAATCGGCGCCGACGGCATGCCGTGCTCTCGGCATATCCGAGCAACGCATCGAGCTTGCCGCGCTCGACGCGTTTGCGTTCTTCGCCGGATTCCGATCGCGCGATCAGCTGCGACAGCGTTACCACGTCGCCGAGGCCATAGCAGAGCCACGCATCGGCCGGCAGCCCGTCGCGTCCAGCGCGGCCGGTTTCCTGGTAATAGCCTTCCATGCTTTTGGGTAGATCCATGTGCGCGACGAAACGCACGTCCGGCTTGTCGATGCCCATGCCGAACGCGATCGTCGCGACGATCACGATGCCATCCTCACGCAGGAAACGTCGCTGGTTCGCGATGCGATCCGCCGTGTCCATGCCCGCGTGATACGGCAATGCCGCGATGCCTTCCTTGCAGAGCCATTCGGCCGTGTCTTCGACCTTGCGTCGTGACAGGCAATAGACGATGCCGGATTCGCCCGCGTGCCCGTCCAAAAAATCCTTCAGCTGCTTGCGCGCTTCGTCCTTCTCGACGACGCGATAGCAGATGTTCGGTCGGTCGAAGCTCGCAACGAACTCTCGCGCTGTTCCAAGCGCGAGTCGCTCGACGATCTCGCGTCGGGTCGGTGCGTCCGCCGTCGCGGTCAGCGCGATGCGCGGCACTTTGGGAAAGCGTTCGTGCAGAACGGTGAGCTGGCGGTATTCCGGCCGGAAATCATGGCCCCACTGCGAAACGCAATGCGCTTCGTCGATCGCGAACAAGGAAACGGAGGCGCGCGAAAGCATCTCCAGGCAACGCTCGGTCAGAAGGCGCTCCGGCGCGACATACAGTAGCTTCAGCGCGCCCGCGGCGAAGCGCTGTTCGACATCACGCTGCGCCAGCGCATCCAGACTCGAATTGAGGAATGCAGCGTCGACGCCGACCTGACGCAACGCATCGACCTGATCCTGCATCAGCGCAATCAGCGGAGAAATCACCACCGCCGTGCCGCCGCGGATCAGCGCCGGAATCTGATAGCACAGCGACTTGCCGCCGCCAGTCGGCATCAATACCAGTGCATCACCGCCGCCGCCGACGTGCTCGATGATCGCCTGCTGCTCGCCGCGGAACGAGGAGTAGCCGAAGACGGAATGTAGAACCTGCAAAGCGGACAATGGCATTACACGATGCTAGCAAAGCGGACGATACGTTCGAGGAATCTCGTCGGCGTGGACCCGGGCAAACGATCGCACGGTCGTCAGGGGTGTCTTCCCCGAACGTTCGAAGCCTAACGATTCGTCAGGGATCGTGCGATATGCACTTTGCGTCGGTTCGTGTACGAAGAATCCGCCGGCCGGGATCGGACGGGCCGATTTCGATGGCCGGAGTCGGATTCGTGTCGAGCAGGTCGTCGCTTTCGGGATCGCGCTGAGCGCAAATGTTCAGAACATGATCTGCGCACGCAGCTCGAAGATCGTCGGATCGAGCGAGAGATTGCCCTTGTCGCTGTACGCCTTGATGTAGTTCGCCTGGAACTTGAAGTGCTGGGTCAGGTACCAGTTCGCGCCGAGCGTCCAATCGTGCTCCTTGCCGCCCTGCACCGCTCCGTCGTTGAGATCGATCTCGCTGTAGCGAAGCAACAATTCCCATGCGCCCCATGTGCCCGCTGGTTTGATGTTGCCGACATTCCCGGCGCTGTATGGCCGGCTTTCTCCCGTGATCACCCAGCTGCCGAACGCATAGAAGCCGCTCGCGGAGAAGTCCGGATGGCCGCCGGTGCGCGAGACATCCTCGCGGATCGCTTCGCCCTGCAGCGACCATGGTCCGGCGATCCACAATCCTTCGAGGCCGGCGCGATCGGCATGATCCGCGCCCGACAATGCGCCGCTGCTGACCAGCCTGACGGGCGTCAACCCGGCCTCGGGTGGCGTCGAGATGGTGACGCTCGGCGCGTGAGTTACGCCAAGGCCATCCGTCGTCGCATCCCGATCCTCGCGTGATGCAGAAACGCCGAGATGAATCACGTCGCCCTCGGCTTTGCGCGGCGTCCACGCGACGCGACCGCCGAGCGTCGTACCGTCGTTGTCGCCGAGAAGATCCTGGCCCCAGTAGTAGCCCAGATTGACGATGTATTGCGGCCGCTCGAACATCCAGTCGACGCCTGTGCGGCGATTTTCGTAGATTGCCTGCGACGGCAGCGCGAGCTCCAGGAACGAATCCGCCTTGGTTCCCGTGTTGCCTTCGAAGGAGACAGGTGTTTTCGAATAACCGAAGCGGAACGCGCCGTAGTCTTCTCCGAAGAACGCTTTCGAATAGAGGCGGATGTTCGTGTCGAGCCAGGTCTTGCCCTGATATTCGTAGTCGACGATCGCGTCGTAGACGCCTTTCTTCTTCAGCGTGAGACCGAGTTCCTTGCGCCGGTTCGTCGACGAATCCTCGAACGCGTCGCTGCCGTTCGGCAGGCGATCGTCGCTGAAGTCGTTGACGTCGTAGCGATACACCATCGTGAGACCGATGTCGGTGCCATCGCTGAACGTGTAGTGAGTCGGCCAGTCCTCGCCGTCATACGCCTGTGCGGTAGCTGCTACTGCGGCGAACGCGGTAAATACCGCAAGTTTCTGGATCCCCATCGATCGCTCCCGGCGGTTGCGTATGCGCACCGTCTGCACGCAACGGATGCGTTCGGTATCGACCTTTGCCGACGAAAACCGCAGGCGACAACCGCCGATATTTCCGTCAGACTATATCGAATCGCGCTTGCGCGTGCTTTTTTTCTTGGCCGAATCGGCTGCCGACGACCGATGCCTGTGCAGCGCCGAAAGATCATTGACGACGGCCGCGCAGCATCCGGCATGCATGCGGCGATAGCGCGCGAGTACGTCCGCCCCCGCCTTCGTCAGCGAAGCGCCGCCTCCGCCGGAACCGCCTTTGCTCGCGGCGACGAGCGGCACGTCGAATATGCGGTTGAGCTCGTCGACGAGTTGCCAGGCGCGCTTGTAGCTCATGCGCATGCGCCGGCTCGCAGCAGCAATCGAGCCGGTTTCGCCGACTGCTTCGAGCAAATCCGCTTTGCCCGGCCCGAACGCGATGCCGGGTGCGATCACCAGGCGCAAGCGAACCGCATCAGTGAGGTCTTTGGCTTTCATGCACCTGTCCCGCCGCGTCGATGCGTGAGGATATCCATCACGCACCGTCGCGCGGCTTTCGTCAACTCCTGGAGATCCGTGTCATGAGACAAGGCCGAATCGTGTATGCGTTGCTCGCGTTCCTCGCGCTCGTGTCGAACGTGGCGTTGCCCGCTCGCGCCGACGCTGAAGAGATGCTCGTCTTCGCCGCAGCCAGCCTGAAGCCCGCGCTCGACGAAATCATCGCGACACCGCAGGCGAAGACGATCGGCGACATCAAGGCGAGTTATGCGGCAAGCTCTCAGCTCGAACACCAGATCGAAGCCGGCGCGCCGGCATCGCTGTTCATTTCCGCCGACGAGGACTGGATGAACGCGGCCGATGCGAAGAGCAAGATCGTGCGCGACACGCGCGTGGATCTGCTCGGCAATGCGCTGGTGCTCGTTGCGCCCAAGGGTAGCGTCGTTGAGCTGCATATCGCGCCGGATTTCGACATCGCGCGCGCGCTCGGCAAAGGCGGGCACCTCGCAATGGGCGAACCCAACAGTGTTCCGGCCGGCAAATACGCGAAGAGCGCCCTGACCTCGCTCGGCGTATGGGATTCGGTCCAGCCAAGCATCGTCGCGGCTGACAACGTGCGCGCGGCATTGAATTTCGTGGCGCGGGACGAAGCGCCGCTCGGCATCGTCTATCGATCCGACGCGGTGTCGGAGCCGGCCGTGCGCATCGTCGATACGTTTCCGCCGGCGTCGCACGCACCCATCGTCTATCCCGCGGCTGTCGTCGCCGATCACGACACACCGGCTGCGCGCAAACTGCTCGAGCTCTTGCGCGAGCCGACGACACAGGCGATCTTCCGTCGCTACGGCTTCGATGCGCCGCCGCAGCATTAGCGCATCACAGGAAAAATCACTGCGATACCTGCATGACGAGCTGGCTTTCTCCGGAGGACTGGCAGGCACTCGCGCTCAGCCTGCGCGTCGCGCTCCTCAGCGTCGTGCTTTCGCTGCCGGTCGCGCTTGCACTCGCCTGGGTTCTTTCGCGCAAGCGTTTTCTCGGCCGAACTCTCATCGAAGCGCTGTTGTTCCTGCCACTGATTTTGCCGCCGGTCGTCACGGGTTATGCGCTGCTGGCGCTGCTCGGGCGCAATGCACCGCTCGGCAGGATGCTCGCCGACATCGGCATCGTGTTCGCATTTCGCTGGACCGGCGCGGTCATCGCAGCGGCGGTGATGGGATTCCCGTTGCTCGTGCTTTCGATCCGCGTGGCGTTCGACGGCGTCGATCGACGGCTGGAATCCGCAGCGGAAACTCTCGGCGCGTCGGCGTGGCGACGCTTCGCGACGATCACGCTGCCGCTGTCGTTGCGCGGCATCGCGGCCGGCTGCGTACTGGCATTCGCGCGCTCGTTCGGGGAATTCGGCGCCACGATCAGTTTCGTGTCGAACATCCCGGGCGAAACCCGCACGCTGCCGATCGCGATCTACGAGCTGCTCAGCGTACCGGGCGGCATGCCCGGCGTGCAGCGGCTTTCGATGGTTGCGCTGCTCGTCGCGCTCGCTGCCGCGGCAAGCGCGACCGTGATCGCCGGAGGCGTGCTGCGGCGCGGATCGGCAAATGAGTGACGAAAGCACGCCATGGGGATTCCGGTGATCGAATTCTCGATGCGTCATGCATTCGCCGATCTCGAACTCGATATCGAGTTCCGGACCGACGCGCGCATGCTCGCGTTGTTCGGCGATTCGGGAGCCGGCAAGACCAGCGTTCTGAATGCGATCGCGGGCCTGCTCGCGCCACATCGCGGCCGCATCGCGCTCGACGAACGCGTGCTGTTCGATGGCGTCGATGGCATCGACGTTGCCGTTGCGGAGCGCCGCATCGGCTATGTGTTCCAGGATGGACGGCTTTTTCCGCATCTCGACGTGCGCGCCAATCTCCTTTATGGCGCGCGCGCTCGACAACGGGAAGCTCGCGTCGACTTCGATGCCATCGTCGCCCTGCTCGAACTTGCACCGCTCTTGCGGCGCGCGCCCGCGAATCTTTCCGGCGGCGAGCGTCAGCGCGTCGCCATCGGCCGCGCGTTGCTTGCCCAACCGCGCGCGCTGCTGTTGGACGAGCCGCTCACCGGCCTTCACTTCGAGGCGCGGCGGCAGGTGCTCGAACATCTGCGCCGCCTGAAGCAGGAGGTCGGCGTGTTCACAGTTCTGGTCACGCACCATGCCGACGAAGTCGCGGCGCTTGCCGACGAGGTCGTGTTGCTTGCTGCGGGTCAGGTGGCCGGCTGCCTGGCGCGCGATGAATTCGTGGCCCGCTATGTGAGGGATCGCCTCGAACCGCCGATTTGATGCGGTCCGCCGAGCGACGATCCCCGCGCTTTGCCGGCCGCCGCGAACCGGCTAGGCTAGGCGTCACGAGCGCTTCCCAGAGGTTGTCATGACGTTGCGTCATTTCATTGCCGCCTTCGCTATCGCCGGCCTCGTCGCCGGCTGCAGCAGCGGGCCGGTCAAGCGCATCACGCCTTCCGCAGTGTCGATACAGCAATTCGTCGTGCAACCCGACGGTCAATGGCGCGTGAGCTTGCGCATCCAGAACTACAGCACCATCGCGATGCATTACGCCGCCCTGCACGGCACGCTGCACATCGCCGGCGTCGATGTCGGAAGCATCGATTTGAAGCCCGATCTCGACATTCCAGCGAACAGCGCGGACGTGATCGACGCGATTCTGCATGCGAGCGCGAAATTGCCCGCCGGCGACATCGAATACAAGATCAACGGCACGATCGACACCAGCGAGCCGAAGGAGAATTTCAAATTCGACCGCTCGAGCCGGTTGTCGCCGGCACCGGGCCTGACCGGCACCTGGCGCTGAGGCGCGGACGCGATGGCACGCTACGCCGCGCCGCTGGCCGATTTGCGTTTTGCGCTCTACGAGGTGCTCGACATCGAGAACCTCTTCAAGCGGCTGCCGGGTTGCGAGACAGCGACTCGCGATGTCGTCGATGCGATTCTGGACGAAGCGTCGAGATTCACCGAGCAGGTGCTCGCGCCGCTCAATCAGCCCGGCGATCAGGAAGGCTGCCATTTCGACGCTGCAACGGGGAGCGTCACCGCGCCTGCCGGTTTCAGGAAGGCCTATGAGCAGTATGTCGAGAATGGCTGGTCCGGTCTCACTTCTGCCGCGGAATTCGGCGGACAGGCGATGCCGCAGGTGCTCGGCGCTGCGGTCAAGGAAATGCTCGACGCGGCCAACCTTTCGTGGGGCAACTATCCGCTCCTCTCGCACGGCGCGACCGAGGCTCTCGTCCAGCACGGCGAAGACTGGCAGCGCGAAGCGTTCTTGAAACCCATCATCGCGGGGCGCTGGACCGGGACGATGTGTCTCACCGAACCCCATTGCGGGACCGACCTTGGACTCTTGAAGACGAAAGCCGCGCCCGGCGCCGACGGCAGCTATCACATCAGCGGCACCAAGATCTTCATCACGGCCGGCGAGCACGACTTCACAGAGAACATCGTGCATCTCGTGCTCGCGCGTCTTCCGGATGCGCCGTCCGGCGTAAAAGGCATCTCGCTTTTCATCGTGCCGAAATTCAAGGTGGGCCGCGACGGCCGGCTCGGCGACCGCAACGCGCTCGCATGCAGCGCGATCGAGCACAAGATGGGCATCAAGGGCTCGGCGACGTGCACGATGAATTTCGACGGCGCCGAAGGCTGGCTGATCGGCCAGCCGAACAAAGGCCTCAATGCGATGTTCACCATGATGAACACCGCGCGGCTCGCGGTGGGTCTGCAAGGTCTCGCGTTGACCGAGCGCGCCTATCAGAACTCGCTCGCCTACGCGCGCGAACGTTTGCAGATGCGCTCGCTATCGGGCGCGAAATTTCCGGATCGTTCCGCCGATCCGCTGATCGTGCATCCGGATATCCGGCGCATGCTGCTCACGCAGAAAGCGTTCGCCGAAAGCTGTCGCGTGCTCGCGCTCTACGCGTACACGCAGGAAGACATCGCCAAGCATTCCGCTGACGACGCCGAACGCGAACGCGCGGATGCGATCGTCTCTTTCCTGACGCCGATCGTGAAAGGAATGCTCACCGAGACCGCGATCGAATGCACGTACCATGCGCTGCAGATCTTCGGCGGGCATGGCTACATCGTCGACCACGGCATGGAGCAGTTCGCACGCGATGCACGCATCAC
>DASYJJ010000243.1:0-1808 GCA_035996605.1 Rhodanobacteraceae bacterium | reverse complement strand
GTCATGGGAAAATTTCCGGGCGTCGAACTGAGCCTGCGCAATCCGGTCGGCGCCAAAACCGGCAAACTGCTGCCGACCGGCAATGCGATCGACAGCTTCGCGGGCGTCGCCGCTTCGTGCGTCGACGTGGCGGTGCCCATGGTGATCGTGAGCGCGGCCGATCTCGGCAAGACCGGACTTGAATCCGTCGAGGCGCTCGGCGCCGACCAGGCGCTGAAGCAGCGTCTGCAAACCATCTGGGTCGAGGCCGGGCTCAAGATGAGCCTACGCAAAAAAGACGGCGAACTCATGAGCGCAGACGATCTGGCGCGCAGCGAAACCATCCCGAAAATCTGCATGGTTGCGCCGTCGCGCGACGATACTCACATCACGGTCCGTTATTTCACGCCGCAGACGCCGCACAGCTCACTGGCGGTCACCGGCGGTTGCTGCCTCGCGGTGGCGTGCCTGTTGCCCGGCACCGTGGCGAACAAGGCGGCGCGCGGCCTGCCTGCCGTCGGCGCCAAAGAAAGCGTGACGGTGGTGCAAATGCGCAATCCCGCCGGCGTGCTGCGCGCGCGCATTGCGGCTTCAATGACTCCATCGGGCATGCAGGTCAGCAGCGCGGCGTACGAACGCAGCTCGCAGATTTTCCTGCGCGGACACTTTCCGCTCTACGGCGCGTCCGCGCAGCTCAAAGCTTTCGGCGAATTATGGTAAAAACGACTTTTATAGGATGACAACGACAATGGCACACGACCCGTTCAACGCACTGCAGGAATTCAAGCTCAAGTCCGGCAAGACCGGAAAATACTATTCGCTCGCGGCCCTCGAGAAGGCAGGCCTCGGCAAAACGTCGCGCATGCCGATAAGCCTGCGCGTGGTGCTTGAATCGGTGCTGCGCAACTGCGACGGTAAACGCGTGACCGAAGAAGCGGTGCGCAATCTTGCCGCCTGGAAACCGAACGAGCCGCGCACGGCGGAAGTCCCGTTCGTGCTCGCCCGCATCATGCTCCAGGACATGGCCGGCTTCCCCGCCCTGAACGACTTCGCCGCAATGCGCGCCGAGGCCAAACGTCAAAAGTTCGACCCGACCAGGATAGAGCCGCTCGTACCGGTGGATCTGGTGGTCGATCACTCGATCGTCGTCGACGTCAGCAACTCGAAGGATGCGCTGCGCAAGAACATGGAAATCGAATTCGAGCGCAACGGGGAGCGCTACACCTTTCTGAAATGGGCGAAGGCTGCATTTTCCGGCATCCGCGTCGTGCCTCCGGGCAACGGCATCTGCCACCAGGTGAACCTCGAATACCTGTCGCGCGGCGTTTGGGAAAAAGACGGCATCTATTATCCCGACTCGACCGTCGGTACCGACTCGCACACGACCATGGTCAACGCGATCGGCGTGCTCGCATGGGGCGTCGGCGGCATCGAAGCTGAAGCCGCCATGTTGGGCCAACCCTATTACTTCCTGACCCCGGACGTGGTGGGCGTGCACATGACCGGCAAATTAAATCCCGGCGTTACCGCGACCGATCTCGTCCTTACCGTCACTGAACTGCTGCGCAAAACCAAAGTCGTCGGCAAGTTTGTCGAGTACTTCGGCGAAGGCGCGACGTCCCTCTCCCCCACCGACCGCGCCACGGTGGCCAACATGGCGCCCGATTACGGCGCGACCTGCGGCTTCTTTGCGATCGACGACAAGACGCTCGAGTACTACCGGATGTCCGGCCGCGAAGAGCACGTCGATGCGATCGAGTCTTATCTCAAGGCGCAGGGCATGTACGGAATTCCGAAAAAGGGTGAAATCGACTTCTCGCAAGTCGTCG
>DASYJJ010000242.1:0-16586 GCA_035996605.1 Rhodanobacteraceae bacterium | reverse complement strand
GCTACGACTTCAACAACAACTTCAGCGTCGGTCTGAACTACGACTACTACAAGGCCGACAAGAGCAATCTCGATCTGAATGCGGATCTGGTTTCGGTCAGCGCCGAATACCGGTTCTAAGACGAGTATCGATTCTGAGAATTGCGCGGACGCAACGGATCGCGTCCGCCGACTCTCCAACAGGAGCCACAGGGCAAGGACGCCGGGACCTGCCCGGTCTGCGCAAGCAGGCCGGGTTTTTTTTGGGGGTTTGGCACGACCGCGCCTCAATAACCCAACGGCGTGTGTCGGCTGTGATCCAAGAACGTATCTGCCGCTTCGGCGTGGTCAGTTGACTTGGCCCGGCGCATATATCGCCGCTTGGCCGTACTCGCGCATCGTGCGCGAAATCAATTCCATCGCGCGATCTGCCGCTTCGCTTCGGAGTTTTCCGCGAATGCTCCCGCAACGATCGGTATCAGCGGGACCGCGACCGCACGCGCATCGGCCGCGTGACCCGAATCGGCGAGCGCAGTCGCGTATGCAATACCGAATTCGGCGGTCAGCGGATGCTGCTCGCCCTGCCCGCTCCGCATCGCGTCCCAGGCTTGCTTGCGTGCGGCGAGCATCGTCACGTCGTCGTGGCGCGCCGCCGCGATCTCCGCCTGCAACGTCGAGCGCTGCGCGCTCATCAGCGGCGTGAATTTCGCAGACGAAAGCTCGAGCGTATCGAGCAGCGCCGCCGCCGCACTCACGTCTCCCGAACGGATATCCGCCAGACCGAGCCAGATCGCCGCCTTCGCGGTCGACGCGTTGGCTTCGCCATAACGTTCCTTGAGTTCGACGCGCACGTCGCCGAGCAGCGCCTTGGCTTCCTTCGTCGCACCGGATTTCGCCAGCACGCGGCCGAGGTTGTAGTTCGCCCGCAATACCATCGGATCTTCATCCGCGAGCGTGTTCTGGCGGATCGCGAGCGATTGCCGGAACAGCGGAATCGCCGTCACATAATCGCCCATGTCCTCGTACGCCGAAGCGAGATTGTTGAGAGGCTTGGCGCGCTCGGCGCCGTTCGCCCCTAACGTCAACTCGTCGATGCGCATCGCCTCGCGGTAGTGCAGGATCGCTTCGCGAAAGCGACCTTCGTCGTGCAACACCGAGCCAAGCTCGTTATGCACGGCGCCCGTATTGTTGCTGTCGTCGCCAAACAAGTCCCGCGCGATTGTCAGGCTTTTCTCCAGCGCCGTTGCCGCCTCGCTGCTCTTTCCCGCACGGCCGAGCGCAACGCCGTAGTTCATCAGCGTGTGCTGATATTCCGGCGTGCGCTCGCCGATGGTTTTCTCGCGAAGGTCGAGCGCCTCGCGAAAATCGCCCAGCGCGGTATCGAACTCTCCGCGATCCGAAGCGACGTTGCCGAGGTTATGCAGCGAGGATGCGATCGTGCTTGCATCGGCGCCGTTCGCGCGGCGCAATTCCAGTCCTTTCTGCAGCGCCGCTTCGGCTTCGTCGAGCCGGTCTTCGGTCTGCAGCACGATACCGATCGTGTTGTACGAATCGCCGATCGCGAGCGCATCACCGCCGTTTTTCTCGCGCAGCTCCAGCGAGCGCCGCGCCGCGGTCTCTGCGTCCTTGCGCGAGTAGCCGCTGTTGGCGTAGTTGACTGCGAGCTGGCTGAGCGTCGCGGCCGCGGCCAGCGGTTCGTTGACGCGCGGATCCAGATGCAGCTCGCCGCTTTCGCGCAGGAGATCGATGCTCTTCGCCGGCTCGCCAATATAGCGATACGCCGTGCCGAGCGTGTCGAGCAGCTTGGCCTTGATGCGCGGCTCGTCGGCGAGCTCGGTCTCAATGCGCTCGGCGCCGCGATCGAGCACGTCGCGCGCGGTCACGTTGCGCTTCTGATTGAGGCGCGGGTTGGACACGTCGAAAACCGAAACGAGAAACGCGCTGACACGCTCGGCCGCACTCGTCTGCACGCGCGCTTCGCGCTCGGCCACGAGTGCACGATCGCGCTCTGTCGCAAGTCGCCATGTGAACGCGGCGATCAGCACGGCGATCAACGCAGCCGCCGCGAACGCAGGCCAGCGTCGGCGCACCAGACGCAAGGCGACATAAGCCGGAGTCGGCGCGCGCGCGGTTACCGGGCGATGCTCGCGCAGACGCCGAAGGTCGGCGCCGAGCGCCTCTGCCGAGCTGTAACGCGCCGCCGGTTCTGCGGCGGTTGCGCGCAGGACGATCGCGTCGAGATCGCCGGCGAGGCGCCCGCGCCACGGCACATCGTCCGCTATTTCGCTCGGACGCACGGCCGCATCGCCAAGCAGCGCGATCGTGCGATCGGCAGCGTCGATGCGTGCTTTGCGGCCGGCGATCAGCTCGAAAAGAATGAGACCGAGCGAATACACGTCGGTCGCCGTCGCGACGGCGTCGCCGCGCAGCTGCTCGGGACTTGCGTAGCCCGGCGTGAAGTAGCCGGTCTCGAGCGCATTCGAGCGCCGCTGCCGATCGAGCGCACGCGCAATGCCGAAATCGAGCAGCACCGGCGTACCGTCCGCGCGCACCAGTACGTTCGACGGTTTCAGATCGCAATGCACGATGAGGCGCTGGTGCGCGAACTGCACCGCGCCGCAGACCCCTTCGAATAAACGCAAGCGCGCGTCGAGCGGCAGCGCGCGTTCGTTGCAATAGACATCGATCGGTTCGCCCTCGACATACTCCATGACGAGATAGGGCAAACCGCCCGGCGTTGCGCCGCCGTCGAGAAGGCGCGCGATGTCCGGATGCTGGAGCGTCGCGAGAATCTGCCGTTCGCGCGCGAAATGCGCGAGCGTTTCCTCGTTCGGCACGCCGCGAATCAGCTTGATCGCCGCGTGCTGCTCGAAATGGCCGTCGGCACGCTCGGCAAGATAGACCGCGCCCATGCCACCGCTGCCGAGACGGCGCAGCAAACGCCAGGCGCCGAGGCGATCGCCTTCATCGAGCTCGGTTTCCGGGCCGCCCGCAGTCGCGCGACGCTGCGCATGGGGCGCGCTGACTTCGGTCGCGTCGCGGGCGAATTGCGTATCGGATCGCGGCGTCGTCATTCCACAGCCCGTCGATACGCGCCAAGGCGGCGCGGCATTCGCGATCGGGCATTCCCCTCTTTTGCACTTTGTCGCAACGACGCGCCCGCTGCAACCGCGGCGGCGTCGAAGCCATCGGCGAAGATCGCGTCTTTCCAGCCACCGGAAAGCTCCCACGCCGACTCGCCGAACACCGGCGCATCGACGCTGAACTCCGGAACGATCTCGAAATCGAAAACGCCGGCGCCGACGGACGGGTCGAGCAGCGCTTCCTGTTGCTGCCAGCGCCGGAGCGGATTCGCGATCGAAGGCGCAAACCAGCCCGCGACGACGCCGTTCAATCGGATCTCGGCCGCAGGCGCGCCCGCGGTTTCTCCGGGCAGGCCGGAGCCCGCATCGAACGTGCGGCGCAATCGCAACGGCGGTACGGCGTCATCCACTTCGAAACGAAAGTGGCTGCTGCCGCTCGCATACGAACATACCGAAGCCGTGCGCGAAGTCGGCGGTTCGTCTTCGAACGTGCCGCTTGCCGTCGCGCAAGTCGCACCGGCTGGCAGAACATACGCATGCGCCGCGGCCGCAGCACCGCCGACTTCGAAGCCGTCGTAAGGAACCACCGCGGCCTGCGCCATGCGATACGCATGGACAACCGCGCGCGCGCAGGTGGGAACGGGTTCTGCGGGCGAAAACCCCGCCTCCTGTGTAAAGCGCGATGCGTTTGCGTATGTAAGCGAATCGGCAAGCATCCAGCGATACGCCGCTGTCGTCCCGCTGCCCTGGTGATCGACCTCGGTTGCGCCCGACATCGCTAGCGCGTATTCGCCCTGATCGAAATAAAAACCGCCGTTGAAGAAATCCTCGACGCCGGTGCCATACCAGCCCGGTGCGGTGGCATCGTCGTGATACGCGCGCTCGTCGCCTTCGAGGTATCCCGGATCGACGACGCCGTCGGCTCGATAGCGTGCCGAGATGCCGACGATTTTTCCGGCGCCCTGCTGCACATAAAGCGCGATGTCGCCACCGGCGACGCAGGTGTCAGTCAATGACGCTGTGTACGGCGCGGCGTCGTCGGGAACCGCGGCGGCGTCGAACGCGAGCGAGCTGTCGATCGTTATCGGGGTCGGCAACGTCGTGTCGGCGATGAGCTCCACGGTCGCGCTTTGCCGGTACGGCATCGGCAACCACGCATACAACCAGCCATCGGCACCTTCGCCGGCCAGAACTCCGCGCGGAGCGATCACGCTGGTCGTGGCCACCGCAAAGAAATCCGCGAGCGGAGCATCGACTGCAGACTCGTCATCGAAAACGAGATGCAAGCGGATCGCGCCGTAATCCGATCGCGGGAGATGCAGCCGGATGCCGCGCAGCCATTCCGGACCGGTGCGCGTGGCGAGGACGAGCGTCGCGCCCGGATCAAGCGTCGATGACGCGTCCTGCGTCGCCAGCATGCCATTCCACGGATCATCGCCCGCGTGCGCGAAGAACGCGCGCCAGGCGGGAAAATCTTCGCCCGCGACGAAACTCGGCACCGTCGTTCCCGGCGCGAGGCGATGATGCTGAAACTGAAACCACAAGAGACGCTCGTCGTTGCCGGTGCACGGATTTGTTCCGCCGTTGTCGGCGTTGACGAGCGCGATGCGCAGCGAATCCGCGTAGGCGATCGGAACATAGCTCACATACCCTCCGCTCGACTGCGTGTGATCAGCCACGAGCGGCGGCGTGAAGGGCAGCGTCGAGCCATCGAAAAGCGCCGCGAGCGCAACATCGAGCGTCGGAGCCGTCGCGCCATCGAGATAAAAACGCACGCGGATCGCGGGATCGATGCAGCTCGACACACCGAATCCCGTCGTCATCCAGACGCGCGTGATCGCACCGGGACCGCGCTCGTCGAACAACACCGCTTCAGCGCCGTCGCGGTACAGCCAGCGCAGCGGATACGGATTGTCCGCGGGATTCTCGGGACCGGGATTGCTGCGATCGTAGCGGCAGCCATCGAGGCAATGGCTCGAACGCTCGAGCACGACGTCGCCAGCGTCGAGTGTTGCAAGACGCGCCGGCGACTCCCAGATTTCCCACGGCAGACCTGTCGCATTTGCCGATGCCACGAAGAGAATCGCGACGAGACAGAAACAGCTCGCGAGGTTGCGCCGTCGGGCAAACCCGCATTCGCGCCGAGATTTCCGCCGCAGCGGCCGCATGGTCGTCCCCATTGCGTGATCGCATCCCCAGGTGCGACGACGACATTACAAAACTTGCGTGATGCTACTCCGGATACAGCGCGGGCAATGCCGACTCGTCGCGCGCGCGTGCGGTCGGATCCGCCCACGAGAGGCCCGGTTTGAATGCTCGTTCGAGCTGGCCGCCGACGCCCATTGTCGATCCGCCGGCGTAGCGTGCGCGCTGCAGCGCGGCGAGTGCATCGCGTTGTGCTGCATCCTTGAGACGACCGGCAAGCTCGCCGAGATTACGCACATCCGGTCGCTCGCTGCGCGCCCAGCCAACCAGCGCACGCTCGGCACCCGCGAGCTCGCCGAGTGCGCAAGCGCGCAGGAATGCGGCGCGGTGCGCCGACGCGCCCCCCGCCGCTGGCGGAAGCGGAGCGGTCGAGATCGCTGGCGCCGTGCGGCGCGATCTCCACCAGAGGCCCAGCGTGATCAGCCACAACAGGAATCCGAGCACGGCGAGTGCTTGCCAGGCGCGCAGCGATGTCGGCATTGCTGCAGGCGTTTGCGGAATCGCAGAAACGACCGGCGCATTGATGCCGGGGGTCTGCGTGTCCGGCTGAGGCTGAGCGCTGCTTGTTGCCCTCGCGCCCACCGCCGGCAGCACGTTCAATGTGTGCGCGGGGAGCTCTGCGGTTTCCATTCGGTCGTGCGCGGTGTCCCACCAACGCACGCTGACGCCGGGAATGGTCAACGTGCCCGGCCGGGTCGGCACGAACGCAAATTTGCGCACGCGCTCGCCGTAAATCCACGTGCCATCGTCGCGCGTACGCGTGTCGGCTTTGTCCGGATAGATTTCGGCACCGTCGGGCGCGCTGAGATTGAGCTCGGGCAGCTGTTCGAATCCAAGACCTTGCGCCTGCATTCGAATTGTCCGCGTCACCGGATCCCCGACGTGGATTTCGTTCGGCAGTTCGCTGTCGTCCTTCAGCAGCATCGATTCCGCGGGCACCCATGCATCGCCCGTCCAGGTCGACGGCTTCGGCTTGACCGCGAGTTGCACCGCGTCGGAGCGCGCGCCGATCGTGCGCGGCCGGCTGAAGAAGCCGGTCGGATCCGCCGCATCGAGCGCATTGCCGCGGAACGCGAGCGCGGGCAGGTTCAACGTGCCGCTTTTCTCGGGCGTCAGCGCGTAGTGGCGTTCCATCACGTGATAGCGCCGGTCTCCGATCGTGGCGAGATAGCTCTTGTCCTGACCGAGCCGCTGCACGACGACCCCGTCGGCCTGCGGTTCACTGAGGTTGCCGTCGGTGAGATTGAACGCGTAGTACAGCTTCACTGCGAAACGCACCTGCTGCTGCACATACGGTGCAAGCGGCTCCGCGGTCACTTCGAGGAAAACGTCATCGCCCGGCTTGCCTTGCGCGCCGGCAGGTTGTGCGAGCACGGTCAAAGCGATCGGCGAAGTGCGCGCTGTTCCAAGTGCGAGACTCGGAATCGTGATGCGTCCGGCGTGCTTGGGCTCAAGGCCAACCGCCCAAACGGTCTTCGCCGTGCTGGTGCCATTGACGATGCTGAACTGCTGGTTCGACTGCGTTCCGAGCATGTCGAAATCCTGAGCGATCGCACTGAAATCCGGTTGGCCTTCGACCTTGCCCTGCGCCTCGACATTGAGCGTGACTGTTTCGCCCATATGCATCGTGTCGCGATCGAGCCACGCACGCGCCGATGTCGTGTCGGCGCGCGCCGGTGCGAGCGCGGTGAAAGCCGCCATCAACGCGAACGCGAATACGCCGAAGTATTTCATCCGTTGTCGTCTCCGTGCTGCTGGCGCCGTTGATGCTCGAGCAGGAACTTGCGGCGCAGAAGACCACCCGGATCGTCGGGAACGCGCTGCAACAGATGCTCGAGCGCCTGGCGCTTTTCCTGTGTCGCGTTGTCTTCCTCGACCGCTGCGGCAGGCTTGTCGTGTTTCGAGGCTTTCGCGCCCGAGGCGAGCGACTGATCGATCGCCTTCGACAACGCCTGCTGCTGCTCGTTGCTCGGCTTGCCTTCGGACGGCTCCATCTGGGATTGCGGCTCGGTCGTCGAGCCTTCGGTGCCTTGCGAGGATTGCTGTTTGTCTTTCTCCTCGCCCGCCTTCTGCTGCGAGTCGCTCTGCTTTTCCTTTTCGTCGGCGTCCTGGTCGGACTGCGAGGAGCCTTCGTCCTTTTGATCCTGCTGATCCTGATCCGATTTCGATTCATCGGATTGCTGCTTCTGGTCCTGGCTCTGCTGCGATTTGTCCTGCTGCGATTGTTTCTGATCTTTCGAATCGCCCGATTTCGACTTCTGATTCTGCGAGGATTTGTCCTTGGATTTCTGCTGCCGCTTGAGCCATTCCTCGACCGCGGACTTGTTCGCCTTCGCGTCATCCATATCCGGCGCCAGTGTCAGCGCGCGGTCGTACGCAGCGAGCGCATCGTCGAAACGACCGAGCTTGGCCAGCGCGTTGCCTTCGTTGTACGCGCCGTCGGCACCGTCGACGTTGGCGTAGTCGGATGCGGCAGATGTGTAATCGCCGGCGCGGAACGAAGCGCCGCCGTGCCAGTCCGGAGATCGCGCGACACTTGCCGCCGTTTTCGCGTCGCCTTGTTCCAACGCCGCGGCGGCCTGCTGATCGGAGCGCATCCACAAATCTTTGAACGACGCCGCTTGCGCGCGCGGCGCCGGCGCGAGTGCGGCGAGCGCGATCGCCATCATCCAGCCGCGCCGGAACGCGAACGCCGCCAGAGGCAACAGGAGCAGCAGCAACCAAGGCCCGCGGTCTCGCCAGCGCGTACTTGCGGCGAGATCGCTCGATGCCGGAGTCGAAGGGTCGGACGCGTTCCTGGCTGCGCTGGTTCGATCCACGAGGAGCGATGCGATGTCGCGCGCGTCCGCGCTCAACGTTGCGTAGCGACCGCCGCCGGCATCGGCGACGGCCTTCAGGCTCGCATCGTCGCGACGCGACACGATCACGTTGCCGGCGTCGTCCTTGAGAAAATCGCCTTGCGCGAGCGCTACGGGCGCGCCGGCCGGACTGCCGATGCCGAGCACCGAAACGGTGAGCCCTTGTGCGTGCGCCCTGCGCGCGGCGGCGATTGCTGCGTCGTCCGCGCTGTCGGCGAGCAGGATGATGTCGCCGGCGTGCAGGCCCGCCTGCCCGATCAGATTTTCTGCCTGTTCGATCGCGCCGGCTGCGCGGTTGCCGGCAACGGGCATCGTCGAGGGATCCAGCGAATCGACGAGATTGCGCACGGTGCCGATATCATCCGTCAGCGGCGCAGCGACGAACGCTTCACCTGCGTAGCCGATGAGCGCAGTCTGATAATCCTTGCTGCGATCGAGAATGTCGATGAGCTTGTAGCGCGCACGCTCGAACCGGGTCGGTTTCTCATCCTGCGCCATCATCGTCGCGCCGAGCTCGAGCGCAAGCACGCGCGCTGCCTGATTCCGGTACAGCGGCATTGGCTCGCGTTCCCACGCGGGACCTGCGAGCGCACAGCAGGCGACTGTCCAAAGCGCGACCGCGAGCACGATGCCCGCGCGGCCCGAACCGGCATCGATGCGTTCGATCAGATGCGGCAACAGATGAGGATCGATGACGCTGCGCCAGGCACCCGCATCGGCGCGACCGTGCCGCCGCAACAACCAAAATGCCGGGACCGCAAGCAACAGCAGCAGCCACAGCGGACGCAGGAAATGGAATTCGGCGAATGCGCTCATGCGTTCGCCCTCGTCGAGCCGCTCACCGCGCGCATGCGCCAGCCGGGCAGCAAGAACGCGAACGCGACCGAGGCGAGCGATGCCGCAAGCGGCATCCAGTACAGCTCATCGATCGGGCGTAGGCTTTGCTTGGTATCGGCGACGGGCTCGAGCTGATCGATCGTTCGATACACGTCGGCGAGCTCGTCGCTGTTGCGCGCTCGGAAGTAACGTCCGCCGGTCGACTCGGCCATGCGCTTCAGCATCGCTTCGTCGAGATCGGCCGACGGATTGACGATGCGGCTGCCGAAGAGGCTGTTGACGCGCAATGCATCCGCGCCGATGCCGATGGTGTACACGCGCACATGATTCGCGGCAGCAAGATCGATCGCCTTTCGCGGATCGAGCTCACCGGATGTATTGACGCCGTCGGTGAGCAGCACCATCACGCGCTGATTCTGGGGCCGATCACGCAGACGCTTCACGGCGAGTCCGACCGCATCGCCGATCGCGGTTTCGCGGCCGGCCAGACCAATCGTCGCGTCGGCGAGCTGTTTGCCGACGGTTTTGAGATCGAATGTCAGCGGCACCAGAAGATACGCGCGCGTGCCGAACAGGATCAGGCCGACGCGATCGCCGCTGCGGCGCTTGATGAAATCCGCAGCGATCGCCTGGATCGCCGCGAACCGAGGCGCGGGTGCACCGCCAAGCTGCATGTCCTCGATGCTCATGCTGCCCGATGTATCGACCGCGAGCAGCAGATCGCGTCCGGAGCGCGGCACATCTTCGGGAGGACCGAACCATTGCGGACGCGCAGCGGCAAAAACAAGCAAGGCCCATGCGAGCAGACCGAGCATCGTGCGAAGACGCGGCACCGGCGAAATGTCGGCCTGCTGAGGCAGCACGAAACCCGTGTGCGGAAGATGCAGTGCCGTCGCAATCCAGCCCGGCGCGCGCGGCAGCAGGCGCGCGACGATCAGCGGCAGCGGCAGCGCGAGCAGAAGCCAGGGCCACGCGAGCTCAAACACGGCTCTTTCCTCGCGGCAACGCGCGACGAAGCCAGCGCCGAGCGAGGCCGAGCAACGCGGTGCCGTCGACTGGCGGCTGCGCGGTATCGTCCGCGCGGCGATACGGCGCGTCGATCAGGGATCGACCCGTACTTGTGCGAAAGCGCGCTTCGCTGTCCGTGCTTTCGGATGCATCGTCGAGGCGGCTGTCGAGGAATGCGAGCCACTCTTCGCCGTGCAGCCCTGCAGCTCCGGGTTCGATCAACAGCGCTGCGCGGCGCAGAAGTTGCGAGACGTCGGCGGCGAGACGCACGCCGTTCGGTTGCGCGGCATGCAGCGCCGCGATGCGATCGAGCTCGGCGACGACGCGAGCACGCCAGCGACGCTCGCGCCACAAGCGCAGCAGCGTCCAGACACCGGCGGCAATCGCGATCAAGAGGACAATCGCCAGCAGCCACCAGCCCGGTGCCGGCGGCCACCACGACGGAACCGGCGGCAGATGGATGTCGCGAAGATCGGGGCCGGATGGCGCGTTCATGCCGTGCCACCCGAATGACGCGTGCGCGCGAGCAGCGGAGCCAGCGCACGTCGCAGATCGGCGTGTCCATCGAGATCGAGCACGCGTATGCCGACTTTCTGACATTCACTGCGCAGATTTTCGCGCGCGTCGGCGAAGCGGCGCGTCCACGCGCTGCGCACGGACGCATCGTTGAAATCCAGCACGCGGCGCGCGGCGCCAAGATGCAGCGCGTAACGACCGGGCGGGGGCGCCGCGAGCTCCAATGCATCGCGGAGCAGCACGACCGAGATTTCGTGGCGACCGGCGAGTTGCGGCAGCAGTTGCGCGGCCAGCGTGTCGGCACTGAAACCGTCGGTCATCAGGATCATGCGCATGCCGGGTCTCAGCAGGCGGCGCACGCGCGCGAGGCCAGCCGACAGCGCAACATTGCGTTCGGAATCCGCGGCTCCATCCCAGTCGCGCAACGCGCGCAGCACGCGCAGCACGCCGCGACGACCCCCGGCGGGCTTGACCTCGCCGTTGATGCCACCACCGAAGCCGAGCGCACCCACGCGATCGCCCGCAGCCGCGGCCATCCATGCGAGCAGCGCCGATGCGCGCGCGGCCTGCACGTTCTTGAATCGCACGCGCGTTCCGAAACGCATGCCGGGATTCATATCCATCACGAGCAGAAGTCCTTGCTCGCGTTCTTCCTGAAAAACCTTGGTGTGCGGCTTGCCGCTGCGCGCGGTCACGCGCCAGTCCATGTGGCGGATCTCATCGCCCGGCAGATAGATGCGCGATTCGCGGAAATCGACACCACGCCCGCGCCAGCGCGAAGCATGTCCACCCGAGCGCAGCGCGGGACTGCGCCGGCTCCGCGCAAGGCTCGCGCCATGCGCAACCGCGCTGAGCGCGATCAGTTCTTCGAGCGCGACGCGGGTCGGGTTGGTGCGCGGTTGCATTGTGTATTAAAGCCGGGGTTTGGGATTCGCGATTGGGGATGCAGGGCGGCAGCCGAGCGCCGCGTCGATTCGCGAGCGTCCATCCGCAATCCCGAATCCCGGTTCTTCACGGCAACGGCACGCGCTCCAGCAGCATCGCAACCACTTTGTCGGAATTGATGCCTTCGGCTTCGGCCTCGTAACTCAGCAAAACACGATGGCGCAGCACGTCGGCGGCGATCGCATGCACATCTTCGGGCGTCACGTAGTCGCGACCGGCGAGCCACGCATGCGCGCGCGAGCAGCGGTCGAGCGCGATGGTGCCGCGTGGACTCGCGCCGTACGAAACCCAGCGCTTGAGCTCATCGCCGTAGCGCGAGGGGTCGCGCGTCGCGAGCACGAGTTGCACGAGGTATTCCTCGAGTTGCGGTGCGAGATGTAGCGAGAGCACGGCTGATCGCGCGGCGAAAACCTGTGCCTGGCTCACGATGCGATTGGGTTGCACGGGCGCAGCCAGCGCTTCGCGGGCTCGATCGCGCGCAAGCTTGAGGATCGCCGCTTCGGCGGCCGCCTGCGGGTAATCGATGCGCACGTGCAGGAGAAAACGGTCGAGCTGCGCTTCGGGCAACGGGTATGTGCCCTCTTGCTCGATTGGATTCTGCGTTGCCATGACCAGGAACAGCGCCGGTAGGAGATACGTGTCGCGACCGACCGTCACTTGGCGCTCGCCCATCGCTTCGAGCATCGCCGACTGCACTTTTGCGGGCGCGCGATTGACCTCGTCGGCGAGGATCAGGTTGTGGAAGATCGGGCCGCGCTGGAATTCGAACGTCGCGGTCTGCGGCCGATAGATCTCGGTGCCGGTAAGGTCGGCGGGCAGGAGATCGGGCGTGAACTGCACGCGATGGAAATCGCCCTCGATGCGCCAGGCGAGTTCCTTGATCGCGGTGGTCTTGGCGAGACCGGGCGCGCCTTCGACGAGAAGGTGGCCGTCGGCGAGCAGTGCGATCAGCAGGCGATCGATCAGCGCGGACTGGCCGATGATGCACTGGCCGAGTTCGGCGCGAAGCGTTGCGAAGGCCGCGGAGGCCGTGGCGGGTTCTGGCATGTCCATGATTCGAGGTGTTTCCGGCAATGATCGCACGGCCGGCCGGGAAGGCCCCATGCGTGGCTGCGGGGCGTTAAGACAGCGGCCGGAGCCGGAAGTTTTGCCCTGACTGGCCGGATGCGCTCAGCCGTTCAGCGCTTCAGCCAGGGTCTTGGGCTTGCCGACCAGCCAGCCCTGCGCGTAGCGGCAGCCGAGCCGATGCAGGATCTCGCGCTGTTCACGCTTTTCGACGCCCTCGGCGACCAGGCTGCAGTCGAGCGCGCGCGCCATCGCCACGATGACGCCGACCAGGGCCACACCGCGCGGCCGGTCGAGCGCGTTGACGAAACTTTGATCGAGCTTGATCTGGTCGAAATCCAGGGTCAGCAGGGGCCCGAGGTTGGAGTAGCCGGTGCCGAAATCATCGAGCGCGACGTGCATTCCGGCCGCGTGGCAACGCGTGAGCACGTCGGCGACGCGCGCGTTGTCGAGCACGAGACTTTCGGTGATCTCGATTTTCAGCCGATCGGGTGGAAGCGTCCGCTTGCCGAGTTCTCCCAGCATGCGCTCGACGAGGTGCGGATCGTCGAGTTGCCGCGCGGATACGTTGAGCGCTATGAACGGCAGCGGCTTCACTCCGCGGCGCCGGAATTCGACGAGCATGTCGGCGACGCGCGCGAGGACATAGTCGCCGATCGGCAGGATCAGCGAAGTTTCCTCGGCGAGGCGGATGAATTCGGCGGGCGACACCCAGCCGCGTTCTGGATGGTGCCAGCGCACGAGCGCCTCGTAGCCAGCGATGTGGCCGCTGATGATCTCTTCGATCGGCTGCAGGCGCACTTCCAGGTCGCCGCGTTCGAGCGCGGCGCGCAGTTCGCTTTCGAGCCGGATCTTGTCGAAAGCGCCCGCATCCTGGCGGCTGGATGTTCCCTCGAGCAGCGAAAACGCAGCCGGCTCATCGCCCGTCAGTGTCGCCAGCGCCGAGCGGTAGCGCGTGAGCTGGCTCATGAGCAAGGCACGCACGACGGGATCGGCGGCCGACAGGCGTTCGGCGAATTGCCGGCGATCGATTGGAGTCAACTCGCAGTCGGTAAGCGCGCGCGCTGTCGCACTGCGTGGCGAATTGTCGAGAACGGCCATTTCACCCAGCAGCATGCCCGGACCGAGACGGCCGAGAATCGTGCGGTCCCCCCGCTGCAGCGTCGAGACCTCGACCTCGCCCTTTTCGATCAGGAACGCGGTGCTGGGCGGATCGTTCTCCGCAAATATGGTGTCACCGGCGCGGATTTCGGTGCGATGGCCGGCCATGTTGTCCCCTGGATCTGATTTCCCCGGACGCCATTCCTTGCAGTTTGAATGCCAGTCCGGAAGTCCGGGCAAAAAAAGAGGGCCGCTTGACGCGGCCCTCTGGTCAGAACATCAGAATCAGGGACCCCAGGTTGCCGTGCAGGTCTCGTCGCCGGCCATCGTGACGCTCGAATTGGCGCCCGTCCCGTTAGCGCAATCGCCCGTCCAGCCCGTGAACGGCGGCGGTGCCGAGTTCGGCGAACGCGCCAGCGCCACGGTGGCGCCTTCGGTGAACGTATAAGTGCAGGTCGTGGTCGTTGGCGGCGTGCCCGTGGTGAAGTTCAGCGAGCATGAAGTGCCTTGACCGGTGGGCGGCGAGAACGCATTGCTGTTGAGGGTGACCGAATAGGTATTCGTTGGATCGGTTACATCCACCGTGACGGTCACTGTCAGCGTATGCACTATCGGCGCGGTAATCGTAATGTCCTGCGACTGTCCGGCCGCGCTGATCGTCAGCGTTCCGGCGGTGCCGCCCGCGGCCGATCCACCGATGCCGGAGGTCGTTGACGATCCCTGTGTGCAGCCGTCGAGACCCGTCAGGTGATCGAATGTGCCGGTGCCCGACGAGCCATCGACGCTGCCGCTGCCCGCACCCGTGAAGCTGTACAGGAAGCCGACCTGCACACCGCGCAGCGGAATACCCAACGCGTCCGTCACGCATACGGTGATCGTATTGGTCGTATTGCCGGCGATCGTCAGCGGAGAAACGACCAACGTCGCGGGGGCAAGACCTGGATAAACGAGTGTGCCGGCATCGACGACTCGGCGCTGACCGCCCGTCACGTTGTCGACGCCATCGCCCTGCGCCCAGATCGCGACGGCGCTGCCGACGCTGTTGACCGTGTAGTTCAACGTCGTGTGCGCAACGCCGATGTCGTTCGTCGTTTCCGGCGAGCTGATGTTGCCGTGCTGCGCGCGACCGATCAGGTAAGGCAGCACGGAGCCGTAGTCGACGGACACGCCCGTGGTGTCGTTGCGATTGAACGCCGAAGATACGGTGAGGCTCGTTTCGCTGTTGACCGCCGCAACCGTCGCGGCGCTGACGAGATCCGAGTTGCCTTGCACGGCCTTGCCGAATACGACGAGCGCGTCGCCGGGTCCTGCTCCGCCGCCGGCTGTCTGGAATTGGCCGGTCGGCGCGGTGAAGATCGTGCCGCCTTCCTGCGGATTGCCGTCGGTTCCGGACAAGAGGAACACGTTGTCGTCAGCCGACCCGGGCGCGCCGACGGGCTCGTCGACTGCTCCGAAGCGGATTGACGTGCCGGGCAATACCGGATTGCCCTGGCGATCGGTGCCGAGCGCACTGACGACGAGGCTGAGCGTCGCGTCCGGATCCGGCGGAATCGCTGTGCCGTCCGAGCTGACATCACCCGACACCGAATTGACGGTGATGCCGGGAAGGTTCGGCGCAACGACCGGCGATGTGATCTCGAGGCTGTAGAGCTTGCCGTCGGAGACGATCACGGAGAACGTTGCCGACACCGGATCGCTGACGCCGTTGGTTACGTTGTTGTCGGAGCGGTCCGAGGTCGCGCGGATCTGGATCGGACCCTGCACGGTGCCGGCCTGGAAAGAAGCCGTCGCGACGCCGTGCACGGTATGCGTCGCCACCGAGGTGCCGGTGACCGGTCCGGTCACCGCGTTCGCGGAGAGGCGCGCATCGCCGTTCGGATTCGTGACGATCTCGAGCAGCACGTTGTCGGCGCCGGTGTTGCCGCTTGCCGGATCGGGCACGGGTTGCAGGCCGCCGTCGAGCACGTTGATCGTGAGCACGGAGTTCTGATTGCCGCCCGAACCTGAGATGTAGACGCCAGGAGGCGCGGCGCTCATCGTTACCGATGCGGGGAACGCACCCGAAGCATTCTGTACCGTGAAGTTGAGTGCGGCGGACAACGTCGCGCCCGTGACCGGATCGACGCCGCCGACGTTCAACGTCGCGGCTCCCGCCTGACCCGTCGAGAACACCCAGCAGATCGCGTGGCCGGTGTCCGAGTGGACCTGGACGTTGCCCCAGTCGATCGCAGATTCGTCGATGTTGGTCGTGCTGACATCGTCGAGGATGTGAATGCTGATGACGGAAAGATTCGTCACGCTGCAGGAAAGGTCATGGCCTGAAACAGGCGTCCCATCCGCGTTCGTCCAGTGAATGTCGACTTCGTTCGTGTACGGCGACGCCGGCGACCATGGATTCGACTCGCCGATATTCAGCGGCAGGACGGTCGAGTTGCCTGCCGGAGTCAGCGTGATATGGCCGCTCTGCGGCGGCTCGAACGCCCCGTGGCCGTCACTGCCGCCGCCGCCGCAGCTGCTCAGGGCGACGCTGGCGAGCAGCAACCCGAGGGTCTTGTGCACAAATTTCATAGTCGTTCTCCAGGGTCGCACGTCTGTTCGTTGTCCGTCGCAGCATGCCGTCCTTGACGGCATGCTGGCGGCAAATCATTTCAAGCTGTCGTTGAGGATGCGCGGCGTGACGAAGATCAAGAGTTCCGCCTTGGTGTTGTTGCGGCTCGAGAACTTGAACAGGCTGCCGAGGATCGGGATGTCGCCGAGATACGGCACTTTCTGCACCGAATCTGTCTTGTTGACTTCGTAGACGCCGCCGAGCACGACCGTCTGGCCGTTGTCGACGAGCACGGAAGTGTTGATCTCGCGCTTGTCGAGCTGCGGCACCTGGCCGCCGCCCGGGTTGTCGATGAAGCTCGCGATCGCGTCTTTCTTCACGTTGAGATCGAGATAGACGCGGTCATCCGCGGTAATCGTCGGCGTGACCTTGAGCTCGAGCA
>DASYJJ010000241.1:0-4375 GCA_035996605.1 Rhodanobacteraceae bacterium | reverse complement strand
GGCTGAACCTGAACATCGGCAACTATCTCGAACGCCTGCAGCAGTCCGACGCGATGCTCGCCGAGCTTGAAAAATTCCTGCTTGGCGGCGACAAACCCGCCGTGTTGATGCATTTCGGCGATCATCAACCGTCGTTCGACGGCGCCATCCATGTGATTCCGAAACAGGTGCCGAGTGAGGCGGGCCCCAACTCGAGCATGGTCACCTACTACAGCATCAAGTCGAACTTCCCCGTGCGCCGCAAGTTCGACTACCCTGTGCTCGATATCGCGTTCCTCGGCGCACTCGTCCTCGATGTCGCCGGCGTGCCGAAGGACGCGTTCTACCAAGCCAACACGCTATTGCGCGAGCGCTGCAAAGGGCGTTATCTCGATTGCAAGGACGTGAACATGGTCGCGTCGTATCACGACTACGTGTTCAACAAACTGCAGGATCTGCGCGAATGAGCGTTGTCGCGCCTTTCGCCGAACCGACCGTCACGGTGCGCGTGCGCCGCTGGATCGAGCGCCTGCGCAAGAGCGCATCCAGACATGGCGCCGACGGCATCGAGGCGATCGCCGGCGTCGACGAGGCCGGGCGCGGACCGCTGGCCGGACCGGTCGTCGTCGCTGCCGTGATCCTCGATCCGCGCAGGCCCATCGTAGGCCTTGCCGATTCGAAAGTTCTCTGCGAGAGCGATCGCGACAGACTTGCCGTGATGATCCGCGCGTCAGCCCTGGCTTTTTCCGTGGTCGCCGTCGATGTCGACGAGATCGACCGCTACAACATCTTCCAGGCGACGATGCTCGGCATGCAGCGTGCGCTCGCCGCGCTTTCGCTTTCGCCGGCGTACGCACTCATCGACGGCAATCATCTGCCCAAGCCGATGCCCTGTCCTGCCCGCGCGATCGTCGATGGCGACGCGAAGGAGCCTTCGATCAGCGCCGCATCGATCATCGCCAAGACCGTGCGCGACGGCATCATGTGCGAACTCGACCGCACGCATCCGGGGTACGGGTTCGCGCGGCACAAGGGCTATTCGACGCCCGAGCATTTCGAGGCACTGGATCGCCTTGGTCCGTGCGTGATCCACCGCCGCAGCTTCGCGCCGGTGCATGCGAAATATGCGACGGGCGATTTGTTCGCGGCCGAATCGCGCATCGACTGAGGCCGATTTCTCTCGATTGCGATCACCGCGGTCAGCCATTACCCGGCGGCACGATCGTGACCGCCGGCCGCATCGCCGCTCGGCTGATGCCTCAGATCTCTTTCGTCGTCGACCACGCCTTCCACGATCGGTAGACGATATAAGCGAGCGCAGCTAAGGCAAGCACGATCAGAAGAGATTTGTATTGAAGTATCACGGGACTGTGTGGCTCGTTGCGAATGATCGGCTTGGCACCGTCGATCGTGTACACGGGATTTCCTCCCGGTCCGACGAGCGTCATGTTCAGATGAATCGTCGACTTCCCGTCGTACTTTGCGAGGATCGTCAAATCATTGGGTTTATTGGTCGCCGGCAGAGTGGTGATCAATCGGTTGACATCGTCGGTCGGTGCAATTTTCATCGTGAACGATGAAACCTGAGGTCCCGAGCAATTGGTAGCTGGCGTGAACGTGATCGTAGTGGCGTCGCCGATCGAAATGACATCGTTCGTATAGACATCGGTCGGCCCTTTGTAGAAGTCGACGTAAGGGTTTTTGGGATTGGACGAAGGCTTGTAGTCCGCCGCTTTCCAACACACTGGAACGGTCATGCTCGACATGGCGTTTCTCCCCTGTGGTAGTGCTAACCCCCGTACTGCATCCTGATCCGGGCCCCGCTCATTCCGGGCTCTTTTCAGAAGCTGCAGATTTGCTCGTCATCTCCGCGATCCGTTTCGTCGCAGTGCCTTCGTCCAAGGCGGGAATTCCCTGCCTGTCCAGCAGCGCGACGAAATCGGGATCTCTGTAACCGCTCACCACCAGCGCCTGCGCCGAGGCAACGCCATCGGACTCGGTGCCGAGGCGAAGTCTTGCGCTAAGCCACGCATCGCGCATCGCCGGATCCTTGGACTTGCTCGCCTGCTCTCCGATCGAATCCCGGCCTCGCGTCCACGCCGCGCGTGCATTCGTTGCGTCGCCTTTTGCATTGGCGACATCGCCGAGCACCAGCTCGGCCTGGGCGCCCACCAACTGGTTTGCGTTATCGTCGGCAGCGCTTTTCAATGCGTGCGCAATGGCCGTATTGGCGGCGGCAGCGGCTTGCTCGGCGGCGCCGAGCTCCTTGAGACCGAGCAGTCGGCGTGCATTCTCCAATTGCGCGAGCGCGAGCTTGCGTTGCCAGCCAACATTTCCGGGATCCTTGCCGACCAGATAATCCAGATGCGCCACCGCGGTCTTGTCTCGGCGCTCCGCATCGCCTGCGTTGCCGCGCACGCGCAAGACCTGGCCCAGCATCCATCCGTAGTTGCCGGCCTTCTCGACCCAGTCGGTTGAATTCGGATCGATCTCGAGCAGCGCCTCGATGCCGTCCATCGCGGCACGCAAATGCGCAGCCGCCGCATTTGTCTCGCCGCACAGATACAGCACGCGGCCGAGGAACGCGTCGCTCGCCACAAGATCCTCGCGGCGGTTGTTGTTGGTTGGATCGAGCTCGAACAAATGGACCTTGATGTCGCGATCGGCAATGTATTCGCGGACCGCGTCCTCAAGCCGGCCGTCCTTCGAAGCCAGTTGGGCGAGGTTGTTGTGCGCGTAGCCGAGCTCTGTCCGCCACGCCAGCGCGTCCGGCTCGCGGCGGCTGAGATACGTGTAGCCTTCGAGCACTTTTGCGTATTCGCCGCGCGCTTGTTCGATCTGGCCGCGCGCTTCGTAGATTCGCCCGATGTTCGTGCGCACGGCTCCGATGCGATCGATCAAATCCGCGTCGTCGGGCCGCCGCTGACTTACATTCAAGAGAACGCTGCTGGCTGCGCTGAACCTCGCCAACGCCTGATCGAGGCGTCCCTGCGACCAGTCCACGAATCCTATCCACGACAGGCTTTCCGCTTCGATGGTTTCGTAGTCGATATTCTTCGGATCGCGGCGCACGAGATCCTCGCTCGTGGTCAGCGCGCCCTTGAACGTTTCGAGCGCCTCGTCGATGCGCCCTTGATCGCGCCGCACCGCCCCGAGCTTGAGCTGTGCCCGCGTGCGCTGCGCGAGTGCGTCTGCAGTGAGATCCGTCGCCGGCAGCGCGGCAAAGTACTTGACGACCTTGTCCGCGACGCTTTCGAGAATATCGAGCCGGTTGACCTGCCGCAGCTTGTCGTCGAGATCGCCGAGCATGAAGCCCACCAGATCCTCGGCTTGTTTCTGACGACGTTCCGCCGCATGACGCGCGATGATCGCGTTCACCGCGAGGGCGCTCGTCAGGCACAGCAAGGCAAACCCCGCGGCGATCGCAGCGGAAAGTCGCCATCGCCGCCGCCGCCGTTCGCGATGCCGCAAGTCGTCGAGATCGACGCCGAGGATGCCGGCGACGAGCTTCGTGCGCGAGTTCGACTTGCCGTCCTTGCCGGGCCGCGCATCCGCGGCAATCGGCTCGAAACGCTCGCCTGTTGCGTTGCCGTTCTCGTCGACGCGCTGCGTCAGTGCGGGCGGCAGGCATTCGTCGTGCTCGCGTCCGGCCCACGCACTGGCACCGGGTTCCCCGTCGACGATCAGACAGAAGATGCGGCTCGCGCGACCGAGCCGCTGGAAGGTTTGCACTTCCTCGTTGACCCACGGTGATTGCGCTGCATGCGGCGAGCAGATCACGACCAGGCACGCCGACTGCGCGAGAGCATCGCTCACCTTCGCGCTGAGATCGGTTGCGCTTGGCAATTCATCACGATCGCGGAACACCGGCGCGATGCGTCGCGGAATCACGCCGGCGGCAGTCATGAGCCCGACCATCCGCGGAGGAATCGGATAGTTTTCAAGCGCGTCGTGCAGCCAGTCCGCCCAGGCGCTGTCCCTGTGGCTGTAGCACAGGAACGCCTGAAAGCGGAACGGCGGCTGCGGCGATGTGCTCAAGTCGGCATTCCGTCAACGGCGCGGCGGCGTCACTTCGAAGTGCCGCGGTTGATGATGCGAGGATCGATCTTGAACGTCCGCCCCTGCGGAAACGCGGAGTTCACCTGCCAGACCAGCAGCGCGTACTTGTAGTCTTGCCCATCGCTGTTCTGGTCCGTCCATTGGAGCGCGTTGGCCGCGCCGGTTGGAAACGTCGGCGTCGAGAATTCCGGGCCGCTGTACGGCCCCGTCGGCGGACCCGCGCTTGCAAGCCCAAGCAACATCGTCTGCGCGGCCGGTATGCAGTAGCAGATCTGCAGCGTCGTCGCGATCGTGATCGTCACCTGGATCGGTCCCTTGATCGTGTTCAATGTCAGAT
>DASYJJ010000240.1:0-9758 GCA_035996605.1 Rhodanobacteraceae bacterium | reverse complement strand
GACCGGCCGCACGATGTCGACGGCCTCGGCCTCTACGGGACGACGTTTTTTCACGACGGCTGGGCGACCCCGCTGATCGGGCGTTTCGCATTCCTGCTGCCGCTCGGAATTCGACTTGGCATCGGCCGCAAGAACATGGCGATGGAGAGTCCGCCGTACGGCATCAAGGACGAACGCATCCGCAACCGCATCGTCAGCGCGATGCTCGCGGGCGATAGCCAGGCCGGTGGCCTCGCCGGCTTTCCGTGGCCATCGCTTGCGGAATTCCAGAGCCTGTCCCTGCACGTGCGCAACCGCATCGGGCGCCTGCGAGCGCCGAGCGTGATCGTGCATTCGTCCGATGACGACATCGCCAGCCTTCGCAACGTGCGCATCGTCGAACGCGGCTCACGCGGGCCGGTCGAAACGGTGTTGCTCGACGAGAGTTATCACATGGTCACCGTCGACAGCCAGCGTGGCGAGTTGATCGAACGCTCCGCCGATTTCTTCAGCCGCATCGCCGAAGCGAGGCCGGTGCGCGAGCCCGGCCCAGCGATCGCAGCCGCGATCGAGTGATGGAAGCGATCGTCGCCCGATCCATCGAGGCATTCGACCGCGAAGAATGGAATGCCCTGTTCGCGGACGAGCTCGAGGACTGGTTCTACTATCGCGCGGTGGAAAATGCCGCGCTGCCGGGATTCGAGTGGATCTATCTTGCCGTTTGGGAGCACGGTCGCCTGCGCGCGGCGGTTCCTGGATTCGTCACCGAATATCGAATCGACACCACATTGTCGGGTCCGCTGAAGCGCGTGACCGGCGTAGTTGCACGCGTGGCTCCGCGACTGCTCGGAATACCACTCGCTTCGCTGGGATCGCCGGTCGGGGAAATCTGCCATCTCGGCTTCGCTCCCGATTGCGATGAAAACGAACGCCGCCGTCTCGCCGGAAAACTCCTCGACAAGCTGCTCGATTTCGCAGCGCAGCGGCGCATCGGAATGGTCGCGGTCAAAGACGCGCGCGGCGCCGACGATGCGCTGTGGACCGACGCATGCAGCAGAGCGGGCCTGCGGCGGATGCCGGGCCAGGCAACCGCCCTGCTCGACCTCCCGTTCCGCTCGCTCGACGAGTACCTCGCATCGCTCGGTCCCGCGACGCGCAAGGACATGCGCCGAAAACTGCGCGCGCGCTCCGATGTCCGCGTCGAATGGCGCAGCGATATCGACGATCTCGTCGATTCCATCATGGCGCTGTATCGCGCAACGCTGTCGCAGGCCGAGTATCGCTTCGAAGAGCTGACGCCCGAATACTTCCGCGGCGTGCTGCGGGAACTGCGCGGGCGCGCGCTATGCTCGACGTACTGGCTCGGCCAGAAACTGATCGGTTTCAATCTGGTTCTGCACGATCGGCGCCGGCTGCTCGACAAGTTCTTCGGCATGGACCACGCGCTCGGCCGGGCGCACAACCTCTATTATCTGAGCTGGATGGAAAACGTGCGCTATTGCATCGAGCACGGTCTCCTCTACTACCAGAGCGGCCAGGGCCTGGAGCGCGAAAAATCGCGTCTCGGCAGCCGGCTTGCGCCGAACTGGCTCTGGTATCGTCATCGCAACCGCGTCGTCGATCGCGTGTTCGCGGCAGTCGAGCGCGTGTTCACGCTCGACGGCGCCGACGCAAAGGACGCGCTGCCGCCGGCGGCGAACGCATGAGCAACGCGGGCTACTCGCGCGCGACGGTTCTTTCGAGCTGGGCGGTTCTGCTTGCGCTTGGCGCGCTATGCCAGATTGCGCTCAAATACGCCGGGCTGGACACCGGCCCATTCGACTTTTCACCGCACGCGTTCGCGGCGGCGGCCGCGTCGGCGTGGCTCTGGCTTGCGGTCGCCTGCTATGTCGGCGAATTCCTCGCGTGGATGGTGATCCTGCGCCATTCCTCGCTGTCCAGCGCGTTTCCCACCGGCGCCATCGTGTTGATCGTGCTGATGATCGCCTCGCGCTGGCTGTTCGATGAGCCGCTGGGCTGGCTCAAAGTCCTCGGCTCGGCGATGATTGTCGCCGGCGTCCTTCTGCTTGGCCCGGACCATCCTGCGGCAACGCCTGCCGCGACCGCGCACGGCGAAGACTAGCAACGCGGCTGTCTGCGAACAACGCAGCGACCAGACCGGCAACACCATCCAAGGGATCGCTTCATGAGCAGTGTGCAGGACACCATCTTCGACATCATCGCCAAGGAATCCGGGATCGATCGCGCGAAGATCACGCCCGACGCGACGCTGAAGGATCTCGAAATCCAGTCGCTCGATGCCGTTCAGATCCTTTTCGAGATCGAAGACCACTTCAAGATCACGATGCCGGATCGTGACCCGAACTTCGATACCGAATCCGTGAAGGGCCTGATCGAAACGGTCGAAAAGCTCGTCGCCGAACAAGCGGCCAAGCCGACCGCGGCCTGAGCGTTTTTCCAGCCGCGACGGAATCGAGGATGCATCGCGTCGTCATCACCGGCATGGGTGCGGTCACGCCGCTCGGACACACCGCTGCGGCGACATGGAACGCGTTGCGCGAGGGACGATCGGCGATTGGCCCGATCACGACTTTGCCGCGAGATGCGCTGCGTTTCGGCATCGCCGCGGAAGTTCGCGACTTTGATCCGCTCAGGCACTTCGACGAAAAGCGCCTGATCCTCTTGGATCGCGTCTCGCAGCTCGCGCTCGTCGCCGCCCGCGAGGCGATCGCGCAATCCGGCATCGACTTCGCTCGCGACGGCCTGGGCGACAACACCGCCGTCGTCATCGGCACCGGCATCGGCGGCGAGAACACCAACGACGAAGCGTCGCGGCGCATGTACGGCGAAAACAACCCGCGCCTGCACCCGCTGACCATCGTGCGACTGATGGCAAACGCGCCGGCGTGCCAGGTCAGCATTGAGCACCGGCTGCACGGTCCCGCGTTCGCGACCGTCAGCGCTTGCGCATCATCGAATCACGCGATCGCGCAGGCCTTTCACATGGTGCGCAGCGGCGTCGCCGATGCGGCGGTCACCGGCGGCACCGAAGCGTGCCTCACGCTCGGCGCGGTGCGCGCATGGGAAGCCATGCGCGTGCTCGCGGACGACACGTGCCGCCCGTTCTGCAAGCAGCGCCGCGGGCTTGTGCTCGGCGAAGGCGCCGCCGTATTCGTGCTTGAAACGCTGGAGCGCGCGCAAGAACGCGGAGCGATGATCCTTGCCGAGCTCGCTGGCGCGGGCATGTCGGCCGATGCCGGAGACATCGTGTTTCCTTCCGAAGCCGGCGCGGCGATGGCGATGCGCCGCGCGCTTGCAGAGGGAGGGCTCGCGCCGGACGCCATCGATTACATCAACGCACACGGCACCGGCACACCGGCAAACGATCCGACCGAATCGCGAGCGATCCGGCGCACGTTCGGCACGCACGCGGACGCGATTGCGGTATCGTCGACGAAATCGATGCATGGCCACGCGCTCGGCGCCGCGGGCGCGATCGAGCTCGTCGCGACGATCGGCGCGCTGTGCGACGGCGTGATTCCGCCGACGGCGAATTTTCTCGATCCCGATCCCGAATGCGATCTCGACTACGTGCCCAACACGGCACGCGAAAAACCCGTGCGCGCCGCGCTCAGCAATTCATTCGCGTTCGGCGGACTCAATGCGGTGCTTGCGCTGCGCCGCGCGCCCTGACGGCGCGCGCTCGAGGAGAAATCGAATGCATCGAGTACTTTTTGCCGTCGCGCTCGCTGCGGGCTCGCTCGCGCACGCGCAATCGAAGCCGGTTCCGAAAGCCGATCAACTCGCGCTCGAAGCTGCGTCCGCACCGAACGCAGCCACGCCCGCACAGACTTCCGCCGAGGTGCCTTGCAGTAAATCTGCAGGTGCCCGCAAGGCCGAGGAATATGTGCAGCAATGCCTTGCGGTTTCGCCGGCGACGCATCCGCCGTGCAACGCGTCGAATTCATGCGAGCTCATCATCGATGAGATCAAGCGCGGATGCGCGTTGATCGAAACCAACTTGCCGGCATTCTGTGCCGGCTATGCGCCCGGTAAGAATTGATTCAGCTCGCGACTCGCGCATGCGGAATTCATCGGGGACCCGCTTTGCGAGCATTCAGTCCGCGCCGGCTAGTTTGGCCTACTGGAAGCGCTCCCCCGAGCGCCGTGTGGAGGCAACGATGCGAGTTCTGAACAAACTGCTTTTGGGTGCCGCGATGGCGATCGGCGGCGTAGGGTTGTTGGGCAGTCACCAGGCGTTTGCGCGCACGGTCATCTATGCGGATGTCGAGCCGCCTGCGCTTCGCGTCGAAACGGTGCCAGAAACGCGTCCGGGCTACATCTGGGTCGGTGGGTACTGGGGCTGGGGCGGTCACGAGCACGTATGGCACAAGGGCCATTGGATGCACGAGCGCCATGGCTACCACTACGTGCCCTCGCGCTGGGAGCATGAAGGTAATCGCTGGCGCTACTACGACGGCCGCTGGGACCGTTGATCGCGATGTGCGACATGGAACGCCCGCCACTCGGCGGGCGTTCTGTTGCGAACGTCAGGCCTTCTTGGCACGCGTCAACACCTGATCGAGCAGGCGCAAGCCGCGATCGATGTCTTCATCGCTGATGTGCAGCGACGGCGCCAGCGTGATTACGTTCTTGTAGTAACCGCCGACATCGAGGACCAGGCCTACTTTCTTTCCGCCGTCGTCGAGCTCGCCGGCAAGACCAATATCGACCATGCGATCGAGCAGCTTCTTGTTCGGCGTGAATCCATCCGCTTCGCAGATCTCCGCACGCAGCGCGAGACCGAGGCCGTCGACGTCGCCGATTTCCGGATGACGCTTCTGGAGATCGCGGAGACCTTCGAGGAAATGCGCGCCCTTGCGCATCACCATCGACGAGTAATCCGTTTCGGCCAGCATCTTCATCGTTTCGAGTCCGACCGCGGTGCCTAGCGGATTCGATGCGAACGTCGAGTGCGTCGAGCCCGGCGGAAATACGCTCGGATTGATCAGCTCTTCGCGCGCCCAGATGCCGGCGAGAGGGTTGAGGCCGTTGGTCAGCGCCTTGCCGAACACGAGCACGTCGGGCTTCACGCCGAAATGCTCGATCGACCAGAGCTTGCCGGTGCGGAAGAAACCCATCTGGATTTCATCGACGACCATCAGGATGCCGTACTTGTCCAGCACGCGCTTCAAACCGATGAAGAAGTTCGGCGGCGGAATGACATATCCGCCGGTGCCCTGGATCGGCTCGACGTAGAACGCGGCGTATTCGCACTGTCCGGCTTTCGGATCCCAGACGCCGTTGTATTCGGTTTCGAACAGACGCTCGAATTTTGCGACGCAGTATTCGCCATATTCCTCTTTCGACATGCCCTTCGGGCCGCTCGTCCTGGAGGCGCGGAAGTGATACGGAAATTCGACGAACTGTGCGCGATCGAAATGGCCGTAGCGACGGCGATAGCGATACGAGGACGTGATCGCCGATGCGCCGAGCGTGCGGCCGTGATACCCGCCCTCGAACGCGAACACCAGACTCTTGCCATTCGATGCATTGCGGACGAGCTTCAGCGAATCCTCGACCGATTGCGATCCGCCGACGTTGAAATGCACGCGCCCGCGGTTGCCCCACTTCTTCTCGGCGTCCTCGCCGATGATCTTGGCAAGCTCGATCTTGGTCGGATGCAGGTACTGGCTGGCGACCTGCGGCAGCGTGTCGATCTGCTGCTTCAGCGCGTTGTTCAGCCGCGGATTCGCGTAACCGAAGTTGACCGCCGAATACCACATCTGCAAATCGAGGAACGCAGTGCCGGCTGAGTCATAGAGATAGCTGCCCTCGCAGCGCGCGAAAATCTTCGGTGGCTCGCAATAGTGCACGGTGTCGCCGAACGAGCAGTAGCGCGCCTCGTCGGCGAGGAGTTCCGCGTCGCTGACCGGCAGGGTCTTCTGCCGCGAGATGTCGTAATTCATTCGATTTCCACTCCACGCATCGGCGTGCATTGTGATGCGCGCCGGGGTGGCGCGAAACATCTGTTTCAACTTTCGGCCGCAGCAGCGTCAGGCGGGTGCCGGCTGTTCCACCGGGGCGACGTGGGCGGCGAGCTCGCCCGCGAGCAACGTCGGCAAGAGGTCGACCGCATCGGCGAATCCGGTGACCGGCACATACGCGATTCCGGCGGAACGGCAGTGCTCGATCAGCCTGTGCTTGGCGAAGACGAGATCCGCTTCGGCCGCGACGCAGAAGTCCGAAGCACCGTCGCCGACCAGCAGCACGCGGCGCTGCGAGACGCGCGCACGACCTGCGCACGCGCATTTGCAGTTGCCGCTGGCGATGCGGCATGCCGGGCTTCCGTGCGGGAAATCGAGCCGCCAGCTGCGCGGACCGACCGCTTCCAGCCGGTTTGCGATGATCGGCAGACGACCAAGGCCGTGACTGTCGAGGATGCGGCGGATCGCATAGTCGAGTCCGTCGCTGACGATCGCGAGGGGAATTCCCGCCGCTTCGGCCTCGGCTACGAACGCCGGGAATGCGCGATCGATCATCATGCTGTCCAGGTGCTCGTCGATCTCTTCGCGAGTGGCGTCGAGCAGCGCGACCTGTTCGGCCATGCAATCGTGCGAACCGATTTCGCCGCGCCGCCACGCCTGCTCGATTTTCTGCCACCCGGCGCGGGCGAACCGCTCCAGCAGCGAGTCGGTGATGTCTTCGACGGAAACGGTGCCGTCGAAATCGCAGAGAATGCTCCAGTTGGACACGCAGTGATCCTTATGCGTCGGCATGGCCGAACAATGAAAATCGTAGCTTCGAGAGTCTTTCGCGGCCCTTTCGCAACCGCTCGGATGCCTGCGGGCCTTCCCGGCCGCGGGCTTTGGCCTTGCGAATCGTACCAGCAGGCAAAAGCCGTTGCGGAATTGCGGGCTCAGCAGGCCGCGAATTCGCGCTCGCCGAAGCGAAAGCAGTGCGAAAGGCGGCCTGCATACGCTGCCGCGGTCGCTTGCGCGAAAGCGCTAAGATAATGGCTTGATCGATGGCGATCCGCGTCCCTGGTTCTGGTCCTCACAATCGCTGCCGACACAATCGTTTACGTCAGGAATCGGCCACTTCAGGATTTCATGAATCCGCATCCCAAGACCATCCGGCGCGGCGTCTTCGCGCATACGCCGTGGGATTCCATTCCGGTGCTCATGGGCCTGGGGCACCTCGCTTTCGTCGCGTTTTTGTTCTTCGGATTCCATGCGACGCCGTGGTCGATCTGGATTCCACTCGCCTTGCTCTACTCGATCAGTATTTCGTGGAGCATCAACTCGGTCAGCCATAATTTCATCCACAACGCCTTTTTTGTTTCCCCTGCGCTGAACCGGGCCTACAGCTTCATCCTTTCGCTGACCGATGGGTTTTCGCAGGAGTTCTACCACCACGTCCATCTGCGCCATCACGTCGGCAACATGGATCGCATCGGCGCGAATGGCACGACGATCGATCCGCTGTCGATCTATCGCCGCGGCAAGGACGGAAAGCCCGAAAGCCCTTGGACGTACACGTTTTACAGCTACTTCCGTGACGATATCGGCGAGTGCTACACGCGCCTGAAGGAAAAACATCCGCGCCTCGCGCGCTGGATCCGCATCGAGATCGCCACCGTCGTCATCGTCTATCTCGCTTGCCTTATCTTCGACTGGCGCGCATTTCTTGCACTGGTGCCGTTTTACTATTTCGGCCATTCGCTGTCGTCGCTGAACGGATACTACGAGCACTTCAAGGGCGATCCCGACACGCCGATCGCGTGGGGCGTCAGCACATACAACCGGCTCTACAACTGGACATGGCTCTACAACGGCTTTCACGCCGAACACCACTACCGCCCGAAGGTTCATTGGACGCGCATGATCGAACTGCGCGATCGCATCCGCGACGAGCAGGCCGCGAAGGGCGTCCACGTGATGGGCTGGTGCCACGCTCTCGGATTCCTCGATGGCACCCCGCCGCAGTACATCGTGATCGGGAACCGGCAGCCCACAGGCGCGCTCTAAGCCTGGTGGTCGGTTACGATCATCCCTTCGCCGCGCCGAGCTCGCAGCCAGGCCGTGGCCCCCACCTGCAGGGAAGCGCGTGATCCCGATGCGAACTTTCAACATTCCGTCCTTGCGGACGAAACTGCTCTGGTCGATTCCGCTATGCCTCACTCTTGCCGATGGGCTCGCTTCGGCCGCACTTCCTTCGGGTGATCGCATCGTCAGCGCGGTGGACGTCGACAAGCGAGTCACGCTCTCCGAGCGACGCGCGCAATGGGTTTCGCCCGCGAACGATGTCGGCGCGGTTCCCGACGATCTTCCGCTGACGCATCTCGCGCTCGTCCTGAACCGCTCGCCCGAGCGCCAACAGGCCTTCGAGCAGTTGCTGAGAGAACAGCAGGATCCGGCATCGGCCAATTATCAGCACTGGCTTTCGGCCGTCGAGATCGGCGAACGATTCGGCGCGACGCAGCACGACCTCGACGCCATCACCGGCTGGCTGCGCCTGCGGGGTTTGAATGTCGATTCAGTCTCCAACGCGCGCACGCGGATTCGGTTCAGCGGCAGCACGGGGGCAGTCGCCGCCGCATTTACGACATCGATGCGCTACTACCGCGCGGGCAGCGCGAATCGCATCGCAAACGCATCGGACGCCGAGATTCCAGCCGCGTTCACCGATGCGATCCAGTCGGTCGCAGGTCTGCAATCGGTTCACTACCGCTCGGCATTGCACATGACGGCGCCGATCCGCAGCGCGGCCGTGTCTCCACGACCGGCCGGAACGTATTGTCCCGGCGGCGGCCAGCCCTGCCAGTACAACATTTTCCCCTCGGATTTCGCCGTCATCTACAACGTGAATCCACTGTATCAACAGGGATTCAATGGCGCAGGCCAGAAGATCGCCGTGGTCGGCCGCTCGCGCGTCTACGGGCCTGATGTGTCTCATTTCCAAGAGATGTCAGGCCTGACCACAAACGCACCGACGACGATCATTCCACCCGATGGGACGGATCCCGGAACGGCACTTTCCACATGTCCCGATACATCATCGCCGACCTGCGGCAACCCGATGGATCAGGTCAATGACCAGGCCGAAGCGACGCTCGACGTGCAGCGCGCCAGCAGCGTCGCTCCCGGAGCGACGATCGATCTGATCGTGAGCGGCGATACAAACTCGGACGACGGCGTCAACATCTCGATCGACTACGCGGTCGATACCACTCCGGTGCCGGCGAAGATCCTCAGCATCAGCTTCACCTCCTGCGAAGCCGACAACAGCCTCGCAGTCGCCCAATCGCTCGATCAGTTTTTCGGCCAGGCCGCAGCCGAAGGCATTTCGGTTTTCGTCGCGTCCGGTGACGCTGGCGTCGCCGGTTGCGCGAGCCTCGATGCGGCGCCATCGCCTGGCGAGCCGAAGAGCACGAACATCCTCTGCTCATCGCAGTACGTCACCTGCGTCGGCGGCACCGAGTTCGCCGATGCCGAAAACCCGGCTGCGTACTGGCGATCGACCGATGGCACAAACTTCCTTTCTGCCATCGGATACATTCCGGAAGGCGCCTGGAACGAGCCGCTCGACGATAATGGCGATCCGCAACTTGCGTCCAGCGGCGGCGGATTCAGTACCTATCTGCCCAAACCCTCCTGGCAAACCGGCACCGGCGTGCCGGGTTCGGCAGGCCGCTACACGCCCGATGTCTCGCTGCACGCATCGACCAGCGAAGGCTATTTCACTTGCATTGCCGCAGAGAATGGCTCTTGCGTCGT
>DASYJJ010000239.1:0-10971 GCA_035996605.1 Rhodanobacteraceae bacterium | reverse complement strand
AGGTCGCGTGAATTCCTTCCACCATGCGGCGAATCTTTCGCTTAGCGGCCTCGTCGGTTTCGGCGGAATGAAATCGATTCCGCCGATCGAGTCGCGTCCGCTCGCCGGCGATGCCGCGTAGATGCGCAACGCCGCCGGTTTTCCCGTTGGCAACGCTGGAACGGCGAGCCGGAAGCGCGACTGGTTCAGCACATACGTTTCCGACGACAATTTGTTTCCCTTCGCATCGAGCCAGTCGGCAGCCAGCGTGCCGCTGAAGTGCGGCTGTGCAAGATCGACGTTCACGCCCTCGTTCCAGCGATCGCCGTCACGGACAAGGCGTGCGCTGTCGCGCGGGCGCTCGAGGACGACCGCAGGATCGCCGAGCAGGTTGTACATCTCGACGAGCGTCCGATCATTCGATTGCTTCTTCGCGCGCACGATGGCTTCGCCGATCGTCGCGCCGGGTTGCAGCAATTCGCTGATAACCGCTTTGCTGTAGGCAGGCGACGGCGCGTTGCGCCACGACGCGGCGAAGACCGCGATCGCACCCTTGCCGGGTTCGCGCAGGAACTTCTCGCCGATCGAATCCTCGGTCGGGTTGTCGAACGGCGCGGAATAGCACGTCATCGAAAGCACCATCGGCAAACGATCCGCGTTGGTCAGCGAATCGACGTCGGAAAGCGTGAAAAGATCATGGTTCTTGCGCAGATCCGGCGGACCGGTGCGCCAGATATAGCGCCCGCCGTGGCCGATGAAGTGCACGATCAGGCGTCCGTCGTCGATGCCTTGGCGGATCGCATTCTGATGCGCGATGTTGTCGGATTCCTTCGGGCTCGCATACACCTTGTCGGCGACGAAGCCGTCCTTGCCGAGCGTCGTGGCGATCTCGTTGGATGCCTGCTTGAACGCTTCGATTTCGTCGGTGATGAACATCACGTCGCGGCGCCACGCGCCGAGTTCCGGTTTGGAAAGGTAGTCGATGGTCTTGTCGACGATGGCCTTGACTTCGGCCGGCTCGACAACCGGGAAGCGCCCGACCGCGACGACCGGATGCCACTCGTTTCCGTCGACTGCGCCGAACCAGTTGTCGCTGGCCGATTGCCCTTCGGGCGAAGGAAATTGCCAGGTAGGAATCAGATCGCGATCGGCGAGTTTCTTCGGCGGATTCTCGTAAGTCGCGCCCGGCACTCCGCCGAAATGATTCGGATAAAGCAGTTCCTGGTCGGTCCACTTGGCGTAATTGAGATCGTTGTACGTGTCGTGGCGAATGTCGAAACTCGCGTCGCCCACCAGCAGCAGAAAGCGCGGCTGCGGCGACGGCCATTCGTGCCACGCGCGATCGACAAGATTCCGTATAGCGAGCGGATGCTTGATGCCGTCGTTGAACTCGTCGTAGACATCGTCGATGTCGAGAATCGCGACCTTGAGTCCGCGTAGCCGGTGGAACTCGGCCAGCGGCTTGATGGCATCGAGAAGTCTCGGATGGGCGACGATGAGGTAATCGTAGGGTTCGGCCGGATTGCGCCACTTGTCGGCCGCGGCGGGCCGTAGTTTTTCGGGTTTTGCGAGTTCTCCGTCGAGCGCTGGAAAGAGCTCGACTCCTGGCGAAGCTGCAGCGAACGCGTAGCGCCCGGCGCCGATCGCGTGCCCGACGCGTCGCTTGCCGTCGCTGCCATAAAGTACGGGCGCGCCTTTGCCATGCCAGGAAAGTTCCGGCGCGCCTTCCGCGGTGGTCGTGAACGGCAGCGCGCCGGCATCGAGATCGCCGGTCAGTGGATACTGCGCTTCGATCCAGTTGAACATCACGACGTCGACCGCGTCGCTCTTCGCGTCCCACGGCAGCGTGCGCTTGGCGACGCGCAATGCGAGTGTGTTTGCGCGAGCCTTGAGTGCGGCCGTCGGCAGCTTGATCTCGCGATGAATCTCGTCGCGGCCGTTCCAGCGCAATATCGAAACGGACTTGCCGTTGATGCTTACCGTGACGACGTGGTCATCCGGAGGTGAACCTTTGTATTTCGCCGGAGCAGCGAGGCCGGAGAGGCCGCGGAAATTCAGCATCAGCGCGACCTCGCCGTGCGCGGCGAGATCCGGCAGGTCGAAAGAAGTCGAAAACGGTTCGGGATCGATGTGCGTCAGCTTGGCCCATTGCCAGACATCAGGCTCCTCTCCGGGTTTCTGCTGCTCCTGATCCAGCCGGATCATGAGATTTTCCTGCTCGAGGTGCAGGCGCCGCTGCAGCGGCACACGCGCCGCGCCGGTGTTCTCTGCATCACCCAGGCGCTCGTGCTTACCGGGTGCGGCGCCGAGCACATAGACGTTTTCGACGCTGAACGGGTCGAACCAGCTTTCCGGGCCATGCAGTTGATGGCCGATCCACTCGATATTGGCGCCCGGCCCGAACCGCTTGGCATCGGCATCCGTGATCCGGATCGGCACTTCCTTGCCGCGCTGAGTGAGCACCAGCTGGTCTGCCGGGCAATCGCTCAATCCCGGCTGTTGCGCGACGATCGCCGCATAATCGAGGCTGTAGACGCCCGTTTGCTGAAGTTCGATATGCAACCTGCCTTCGCACGCGAACACGGGCAACGGAAGAGCTGCCAGCGCGAGACCGGCCAGGCGAGCGAAGCGGAGTGCGGACATCGGGGAGGGTATGGCGGCCTGCAAGCCGCGAAACAGCATCAGAGGCCGCGAAGGCTACCGGGGGTTGCCGGATGATCGCAATAGCACCAGCGGACGGTCGAGATCGCGCCGCCGCCGATGCGGCCGAACATTCCTTCGACGCGGCTGATCAACCGCGAGCTTTCATTGCTCGGAGCGACCGTAGAAACGCGCGAGCAGGGCACCGACTGCAGGCGCCGCGCGTGCGAGTCCGTCGCGATCGGAAAAGTGCAATTCGCTGACGACGGCGAAATATTCGTCCGCGCTTTCCGCGGCATACGGGTCGATGAACGTGTCACGTCCGCGCTCGAGGGCACGCACGAGACCGTCGTAGGCCGATTGCAGCGTCGCAATCCATTCGCGCCGCGGAATACCGCGCGGCAATCTGGGCACGCCGTTCATCGCGCCGTCGAGCATGTCGAGCTTGTGCGCGATCTCGTGTGCGACGACATTGAAGCCATCGAACGGCTGCGCGAGATCGGTTGCGACATCGGCCCACGACAGGATCACCGGGCCTTGTTCCCAGGCCTCGCCGATCAACTCGTCCTCGCCTTCGGTCACCACGCCGGTAGTTTCGTCGTGATGTTCGCGCTTCACGCGGAACTCGCCGGGATAGACGATGACCTGCCGCCAGCCCGCGAGCCATTCGAAACCGAGGTGCAGCACCGGAAGACATGCCAACGCTGCGATCGCGAGCCGGTGATCCGGAGTCAGCACGTGACCCGCGGCGGCAGTGAATCTTTTCTTCGCGAGGAATCGCGCAGCGAGCTCGCGAAGGCGCTCGCGCTCGTACGCATCGAGCGCATCGAACAGCGCCGAGCTTTCGAGCAGCGCGGCCCATTCGGAGTCGGCGATTTTCGGGCGCGCGAAGAAGAAACCGCTCAGTCGTGCGGAGAGGGACATTCCGAGAAACGCGTTCGCGTTACTTGATGGTGCCGGGTACCAGCGACTGCCAGCGGTAGCTCGGGCGCCGGATCGCCGCCGACGGCGAGATCGACACGCCATGCGGCGAATCGGTGGTTGCGCTTGCGGGCTCCGGGGGCTTCTGCACTGCAGGAGCGGGCGCGGGATGCTCGGACGTGTCTGCCGGAGAAGCAACGTCCGTTCCGCGCAATGCGCGGTTGTCGTGTTTGGTGTCGCCGCCTTCTGCGGCTTCGCTGAGCGCGTGTCCGCGATCGGTGAAGTTGACGCTCACATCGACGCCCGCCTGCGCACTCGTCTGCGCGAGCAGACGCGCGCCGTCGAATTCGCCGGCATGCGCACCGCCGCCGAGAAGCACGGCGACGACGATAGGAAGGAAGGGGCGAGAGTTCGTCATCAGGGTGGCTCCCGGGGTGGTCCCGCGGGATTGGCAATGCTCGCACGAGTAGGGCGCCGACTCCAGCCGGCACCGTTCTGGCAGCAGCAACCGTGCCAGTCGTCATGGGCGCGCGAAACGCGGCCTGCGGCGTCGAAAGGACGGTTTGTCGGATTTTCGCGATTTGCTATTTTTCTCTCGAAAACAATGAATTGCCGGTCAATCGCGGCGGCTGGCGAAAAAATAGCCAGCGTTGGTCGAGATCCAGCCATGTGTCCAGCGGACACCCGCGGACACCGGCGGACAGCGTCCACCGAGCAAAATCCGGTCCGAGGAACGTGGTGAAAGCGCCGCCGCCCGCAGCGCGCCTCGCTACACTGCCGCGATGAATCGGACGGCATCCCGCGGACCGCGAACGGCCGAGCGGCGCGATCAACGCGTCGCCTCGCCATCGGGTCTGCTCGGCTTGCTTGCGAACGGCACGGAACTCTCGGGCAACGCCGCAGCCGCCGAGCTCGGCATCACGCGCGCGGCCGTCTGGAAACAGATTGAACAGTTGCGCGCGCACGGTTTGCCGATCCAGGCCGAGGCCGGTCGCGGTTATCGGCTCGAAGCGCCGATCGAATTGCTGGATCTCGCGCGGATCGAATCCGCTATCCCACCGAATCTGCGCGCGCGCATCGGCGCAATTGATCTTTTCTGGCAAATCCATTCGACCAGCAGCGAGCTCACGCGCCGCGCCGCCGCATCCACATCGCCGTGCGCGTGCCTTGCCGAAGTCCAGACGCGAGGACGCGGACGGCGCGGACGCGCATGGCAAACGCCGCTCGCCGGCGCAATCGCGCTTTCGTTCTTGCGCAGCTTCGAAGTCGGCATGGCCGAGCTCGCGGGCTTGAGCCTCGTCGCGGGCATCGCCGTGCTTCGCGCATTCGCGGATTGTGGAATCGATGGGGCAGCGCTGAAGTGGCCGAACGATGTCGTCGCCCGCGGTCGCAAGCTTGGCGGCATCCTCGTCGAGCTTGGCGGCGATGCGCTCGGTCCCTGCCATGCGGTTGTCGGCATCGGGATCAATCTGCGCATACCGCAAGCTCATGGCGAAACGATCGATCAGCCGTGGACGGATGTCGCCACGCTGATCGCAGGTGAGATTCCGTCGCGCAACCTGCTCGCAGCATCCGTTCTCGCACGCGTTGCTGAAGCGCTCGACACATTCGCGACGGAAGGCTTCGCCGCGTTCGAGCGCGAATACGCGCGACATGACGCGCTGCGCGGTAGCGAGATTCTGGTATCGACCATCGGCGAGCCATTCGCTGCGATCGCCGATGGCGTGACGGAGCGCGGTGCGCTCAGGATCATTTGCGGTGGAACAGAGCGCGAGATCGACAGCGCCGAAGTGAGTGTGCGTCGCGTCGATGCTTCGCGCGATGACGTGGACGCGCGCGCGCCGCTGTCCGCGAAACGCGCATGAACGCAATCATCGCAAAGTGCAGGTTCCCGCAATTCGGCGTGCGTTCGAAACAATGGTCGACGGAACACCCATGCAGCTCCTGATCGATCTCGGCAACACGCGGCTCAAATGGGCGCTGGCTTCGTCAGGCACGATTTCGGCGCGCGGTGCGCTCGAACACGTGGGCGCTGACATTGCAGCCGCGCTCGAAAACGAGTGGATTTCTCTGCCATCGGTACGGCGCATCTACGTCGCCAGCGTCGCATCGCTCGGATTCGATGTCGAAATCGAAACGTTTGCGAAGCGGCGGTTCGGCGTCGATTGCGAATTTCTGCGCAGCCCCGCAACGGCGCTCGGCGTTCGCAATGCGTATCCCGAGCCGCACCGTTTGGGCATCGATCGCTTTCTCGCGCTCGCGGCCGCGCACGCGCGCCAACCAGGCGCGCAGGTGCTCATTGGCGTCGGCACCGCGATGACGCTCGATGCGATCGATAAAGATGGCACGCACCTCGGTGGCTGGATCGTGCCGAGTCCACTGCTGATGCGGGAATCGGTTCTGGCGCGCACGGCACGTGTGGGCAGCGCCGACGGGCGACTCGTGGAATTCGGCGACAACTCGGCGGACGCGCTTTATTCGGGCTCACTCTACGCCGCGAGCGGAGCCGCCGAGCGCTTCTGCGCGAATGCGGCCCGGCAATTCCAGACTTGGCCCGCGGTTGTTCTCACGGGCGGCGGTGCGGACGAGATCGCGGCGCTCCTTCCGGGTGCCGAGCGGCGCGAGGATCTCACTCTCGAAGGTCTCGCGCTGTGGGCATCGGCGGCGGAGTCGTCGGACACGGCGCGCGGCGCCCAGTAGAATCCCGACGCTCGCAATTGTCGACTCGATTCCCCGCATGTTCGTCCGCGTGTTGTTTCTTCTGCTGCTGGCTGCCAACCTCGGTGCCGCGAGCTGGCTCGTCTTCGCGCCGTCCACGCGGGCGACGCGGGCTCCGACGAGCGATCCCGGCGTGCCGAAACTGGTGCTGCTCTCCGAGCGCGACCACGGCGACGAGGCGACCGCGGAACTCGCCGCTGCGCCCGAATCGCGGGCGGATCTTCGCAACGATGAATGTCATTCGATCGGCACGTTCCCGACGCAGGCCGACGTACGCGCCGCGATCAATGTCCTGACGCCGCTGACGCGCCGGATCCAGTTTCGCGAGGCGCATGCGACGCAGGCGCGCGGATATTGGGTATACCTGCCCGCGCTGCAGACGCGCGAGCAGGCGCTCGCCGCCGCGCGGCAGCTGTCCAGCAAAGGCGTGCGCGACTACTACGTGGTGACCGCCGGCGATCAGCAGAACACGATCTCGCTCGGCTTGTTCCGCGACCAGGCCAACGCCGAGCGGCGCCGCGCCGAGATCGCCGCGCTCGGATTCACGCCGCAATCGATCGCGCGGACCGAGGAGCTTCCGGTTTACTGGCTGGATTACGCGACGGACCGTGCGCATCCGCTGGATTGGCGCGGCAAGCTCGGGCCCGGCGCTGCGGCGTTGCATGAGCAGGCGATCGAGTGTTTCTAGCGTGTGAAAGGGCCGATTGCTGGCCGCGTTGCCAGATTGCTTAAACGCTGAACCTGCTGGTATCGCCGCGCCGCAAGAGCGGTCCTCCGTGCGCGGTCACTCGACGATTTTGGCGGAGCCGGCCCTCGCTTCGCGCCGCAACGCTCGCGCCCCGAATTGCTCGCCTGCAAAACGCGACCAAAAACGCCGCACGCCCATCGCGTGGCGCGCCACACCCCTCAACGCATCGAGTGACGAACGCCCTCTAGGCACGCGGCGACGCACGTCCCGTCGGAGCGCCACCGGGGATGTCCGGTTTCTTGGCGCATTGCCGTAGCTACATATCGCAAGGATGCCAGCGGAACGAATTTCCACGCGGACAAAACGCCCGCGTGCCAATCGAGCCGCTGCAACGACTTCAAGGCCAAAGATTCCGACGAAAGCAATTTGACGGGCGCGGTCGCGACTGACCGTGGCTCGCTCGCGGGCATTCGGAATCCGTCCGTATCGAGCAACAGACGATCCACCAGGGAAAATCGCCATGACCACGACACTCGAACTCCAACTCCGCGCCAAATATGCATGTCGATCACCGCGCAGGTTCCGTACGTTTGCTCTGTGGCTCGTCTGCTCGGTCGCAACATTCGTCGCGACGGCGGCTCAGGCGGTGCACTTGCCGGCGCCGACCGTGGAGAAGGCGTTTAGTCCCACTCAAGTATCCGTCGGCGGTACAGCGCAGATGACGATCACGCTGACCAACGACAACGGCGTCGCGCTCACCGGAGTGGCTTTCGCGGACTCCTATCCGACGGGCATGGCGAACGCATCCACTGGAGTGATCGTCACCAACACCTGCGGCGGCGCTCCCTTTACGGCCGACCCAGGCGGTCAGTCAGCGGCGTTGGTTGGTGGGACGATCCCGGCCAACGGTAACTGCGTGATCGTGCTCAACGTGGTCGGAACAGCGGCGGGCGCGGGCCTGACTCTGACGAATCACACGGGTTCCGTGACCAGCATCAACGCCTTCGGGAGCGCTGATGCGACCGCCGACCTGACCGTGACGACGCAAGTCCTGATGCAGGCGCCGATCGTGACGATGACGCCCTTGCCCGCGAGCATTACCGTCGGTGGCTTCGCGTCGATGTTGATCTCGTTGACCAACCCGAATGTTTACGACATCAACGGAGTGCAGTTCACCATCAACTATCCGACGCCCACGCACATCGTAAACGCGGACGGTGGCGCCATTCTCGATGAAGACGTATGCGCCCCGGCTAGTCTGGCGCCCGGCGGCGGCACATCGCTGACGGTAACCAACGCGACGATCCCCGCTGGGGGTTCCTGCGTATTCATCCTCACCGTGGCGGGTACGACGGCGGGTGACTCGGACCTGCATACGGGCTCTGTGTTGAGCGCGAACGCAAGTCCGGGCGCTGATGCATCGACAACCTTGTCAGTGACAGGCGGTTCGTTGTTGCCCGCACCACGGCTGGGTAAGACGTTTTCACCAAACAGCATCAAGATCGGCGGCACGTCGCAGCTGACTTTCACTTTCACCAACGAAGATCCCAACAACGCCGTTACCGGTTTGCAGCAGGTCGACCTCTATCCATACAACATCGCCAACGCACCGAATGCGCTGGTCTCCAACACCTGCGGCGGCCTGGTGCTCTTGCATGCCCATGACGGCAATGCGGACGACTTTCACCTCTTCAACGGAATGATCCCACCCGGCGGCATCTGCAACGTGGTCGTCAATGTCGTGGGCACCACCGCCGCCACAGGACACAACGCCATCCTCAATGACAGAAACGGCAACGCGCAGACCGGAAGCACTGCGAGCGCCGATGTAGCGGTGACGGCTGGCTCGTTGCTGGGGGCACCCACAGCGTCCAAGCAGTTCTTCCCCACAACCGTGGCCGTCGGTGCGCCTTCGCAAATGACGATCACGCTGACCAACGCAAACTCCTTCGCGATCACGGGTGCGCAGTTTACGGACAATTATCCGGATGGCATGGTCAACGCGTCGAACAACCCCATCGACAGCAACGACTGCGGCGGCGCGGTAACGGCGGACCCCGACGGACACTCCGCGACTCTCGTCAACGGCACGATTCCCGCAGTCCCGTTGGGGTCCTGCAAGGTTGTCATCAACGTCGTTGGCGCGTTAGCGGGTCCGTGGATCAATCAGACTGGCGAAATCCCGGCCGCAAACGCACTGACCGGCGCCAGCACTTTTGGCGCGCTTACGGTGTCGGGCGGCGCGTCGCTCGTAGCACCCACGGTCAGCAAGGCGTTTGTCCCACAAAGCATTTTGGTCGGCGCCACGGCGCAGATGTCGATCACGCTGACCAACAACGATCCGTTCACGGCGATTACCGGCGCACAGTTCACCGATTCCTATCCTGGAGGCATGGCCAACGCGTCGAGCAACGTGGTGGACAGCAATTCTTGCTTTGGCACCGTGACCGCGCCACAGAACGGCCTGTCCGCAGCGCTTGCGAATGGCACGATTCCGGCCGGTGGCTCGTGCGAAGTCGTCGTCAACATCGTCGGCACCGCCGCCGGTGCGGGGACCACTCTGAATAATCACACGGGACCCGTAAACAGCACCAACGCAAACCCGGGGGCGGATGCCAGCGCGACCCTCACGGTAACTGGCGGGGGAACCGTTGCCGACCTGACCCTGACCAAGACCCACGCAGCTAACTTCACGCAAGGCCAAACCGGTGCGACGTACACCATGGTTGCCAACAACATCGGCGCGTCGGCGACGAATGGCACGGTGACTGTGGCCGACACGCTGCCGGCGTCGCTGACAGCAACGGCGATGAGCGGGTCCGGCTGGACATGCGTGCTGGCAACGACGAGCTGTACGCGCAGCGATGCACTCGCGGCCGGCCTTGGCTATCCGGCGATCACGTTGACAGTGAACGTGGCGGTGAACGCTCCAGCGAGCGTGACCAACACGGCAACCGTGAATGGCGGCGGCGAGACCAACACGGCCAATGACTCGGTCAGTGATCCAACCACGATCGCGCAAAACGGTGGAACCACGCCCGACCTTACGCTGAGCAAGAAGCACGCGGGCAATTTCAGCCAAGGCCAGACAGGGGCCGTGTACTCGTTGATCGCGAACAACGTCGGCGGCGGGGCGACGAATGGTACGGTGACCGTGACCGACACGCTGCCGGCATCGCTCACAGCAACCGCGCTAAGTGGACCGGGTTGGGCCTGCACCTTGGCGACGACGAGCTGCACGCACACCGGAGCCCTCGGAGCGGGCACGAGTTACCCAGCGATCACGCTGACGGTGAACGTGGCGGCGAACGCGCCAGCTAACGTAACCAACACGGCGAACGTAAGCGGCGGCGGCGAGACCACCACGGCCAATGATTCAGCTAGCGATCCAACCACGATCGACGGCGCCAGCGCGGGCGCCGATCTGAGTTTGACCAAGAATCACGCAGGCAACTTCAGTCAGGGCCAGGCCGGAGGTGTGTACTCCTTGATCGCACATAACGTCGGAGCCGCGGCGACCAGCGGGACGGTCACCGTGACCGACGTGCTGCCCAGTTCGCTGACAGCGACAGCGATGAGCGGCCCGGGCTGGACTTGTACGCTGGCGGCTCTCAGCTGCACGCGCACCGATGCGCTGGCCATGGGCGCAAGCTACCCGGCGATCACGTTGACGGTGAACGTGGCGGCGAACGCGCCAGCGAGTGTTACCAACACGGCAAACGTTAGCGGCGGCGGAGAAACGAACGCCAACAATGACGCCGCGAACGATCCGACAACGATCGACAATGCCAGCGCGGGCGCCGATCTAACCCTGACGAAGAACCACGCTGGCAACTTCAGCCAGAACCAGACCGGTGCTGTGTACTCTTTGATTGCACACAACATCGGCGGCGCGGCGAGCAACGGGGCCGTCACGGTGACGGACGCTCTGCCCGGGTCACTAACAGCGACGGCGATGAGCGGCCCGGGTTGGACCTGTGCGCTGGCGACGACGAGCTGCACGCGCAGCGATTCGCTCGTGCCAG